>CAZLRZ010000061.1:0-1518 GCA_964562165.1 uncultured Candidatus Saccharibacteria bacterium | reverse complement strand
ATAGAACTTTTTCAGCATTCGATTTATTAGTCCCAGGCCTAATTGTTTATGGGCTTTTAATAATGATCCCACATAATGCAGGTCAATTTACTGAACTGGTTGCTAAAAAGAAGATCTTTAGATTGTTTTTATCTTATGCAACAGGTAAAGACATCATTTTTGGATATATAATTTCACAAACTCTTTTGAGCCTACTTCAAACTTTCCTTCTTTTTGTTGTCGCTCAAATGTTTGGCTTTAAAACCGATGCGAACGTCTTTGAAATCCTAGTTATTGCAATACCAACAAATCTTTTCATTGTAGGTATAAGTCTATTAATTGGGGGACTTGTTAAAAACGTCGACAATGCAACCAATCTAGGCACAATGCTTTCCGTGGTCCTCGGATTTTTATCCGGAAGCTTTATTGTTGGAATCGAAAACATAATGAGAATAGGCGAGTTTATGGGACATCAGATTTCTTTTAATCAATTATTTCCTTCAACTTTTGCAACTCAAGCCTGGACTCAAATGCTTTTATACTCAAAACATTTAGGCGATATTAGTTTTGAACTTATTGGCTTAACCTCATTCAGCCTTATCATCCTGATTGCTGGAATATTTATCTACAACAAAAATCAGCTAAATCGCATTGATTAATCCAAAAGTATGGTATAATACTCCCTTGTACTAAGCTTCGGTTGTCTTTAAGTTAAAAAATATCGGAGCCTTGCCTCCGATATGAAATCTCTCATTTCCAGGGGCCACAAAATCGATTGACGATCGATTATTTATTTTTATGTCCAATTTTTTACAATGGGAAATTTTAACAATTCAAGACGACCTTCAAATTTTAGAGGTGGTAGTTCACGTGGCGGAAACTTCCGTGGCGGTAGTTCACAAGGTGGCAACTTTCGAGGCGGAAGCTTTGTAGGTTCCAGACCAAAATACAGAAGCGGCAAAAAGAGAACAGGCTTCGCTTTTAACGAAAGCATGTTTATCAAACAAGCCGAAACAGTAGAAGAAGCACCATACATTCCAACATTCACATTTAGTGAATTGGATGTTGATCCTATTCTAAAAGAAAACATTTTACACAAAGGTTACGATAATCCAACACCTATCCAAAACGATTCTATCAAGAGCATTATGGAAGGTAAGGATTTACTAGGAATCGCAGATACAGGCACGGGCAAAACCGCAGCCTTCTTAATTCCTTTAGTAGAAAAGGTAATCAATAACCCACATAGTAAAACTTTAATAATAACTCCAACTAGAGAACTAGCTGATCAAATTAACCAAGAATTATTCTACTTAACTAGAGATTTAGGTATTTACTCAGTTCTTTGTATTGGTGGAGCATATATGAGTAATCAAATTTACAATCTAAGAAAGGGCTACAATTTTGTTATCGGAACCCCAGGTAGACTTAAAGATCTTTTCGATAGAAAAGTCTTAAATCTTAATGGATTCGATACAGTCGTCTTAGATGAAGTTGATAGAATGCTTGATATGGGCTTTGTCCATGAAATCAAACATC
>CAZLRZ010000060.1:0-1772 GCA_964562165.1 uncultured Candidatus Saccharibacteria bacterium | reverse complement strand
CAATCTCTGTTGGAGCTTCAGGAGCAATCTTCGGACTAGTTGGAGTGATTTTGGGGTATAAGTTTTTCAAAAGAAAAACATTTTCACCTGATATTGATTTTAATGTTAATAGCCTAATATTTTTTGTTGGCTTTAATTTGCTATTTGGTTTTGGGGTCAATTTTTTATCAATGCAGGTTTATATAAACAACTGGGCCCATTTGGGTGGTTTAATAGGGGGACTTATATTGGGAGCATTTTTGAGTACTAAAAACACCTTTTCCCTTTCAAAACTTTCTAAAATATTTGAAAATATTTTATATTGGGTTTCGTTGTTATTATTTATTGCGAGTTTCGTTTTAAGTTTTGTTAGTGGTTTTTTATTAATTTTTAATACATTTTAAAATGATAGTAATATTATTTGGTATCCAGGGAGTTGGTAAGTCATCAGTCGTAAACAAGGCTGTACAGGCTTTCCCAGAAGGCTTCTGGACACATATGCAACTTGGTGATAATGCTTTTGACTTAGCGCTTGAGGATGGAATTATCAAAATAGAAGAATATATCCCACAAAACGAAGATAAGGTTTTAATGCAAGATCCCGAAAAGGGAATTTATTTAGTAGAAAGAAACAGAGTTGAATCTATTTATATTAAAAACAAAGAGGATATACAGTTAGCTAGGGATTACATTCGGTTTATAAATGTTCAAACTACGAAAATTCTTCAAAAAGATATTTTTCAATATTATTCAAATTTTATTAAAAATAATCCGGGTAAAAACTTCTTGATTGAAACCCATGCTGCTTTGAAGACTAAACAGGGCTATCTGCCAGGTCTCTCACTAGACTTCCTAAAAGAAATACAACCGGATGCATTTATAATTATCGAAGCAGATGCGGAAAAAGTTTTTGAAAGAAGAATCCATGACACTACCAGAAAGAGAGATCATGACAGTACTTTAAAAGATGTCCAAAAAAACCTTGATATAACCAGATATTATGCAAGTTCATACGCAACTAGTGTCATTAGTCCTTTAATTATCGTAGATAATGTTGAGGGAATGATAGAAGAAACTGCTCACGATCTTGCGGAATTATTAAAAAGATTTAATTAGTCACTTAATCTCTTTTTATTTTCTTCACGCCATTTATCAATTTCCTGGTGATTTCCACCCAATAGGATAGAAGGTACTTTTGCTACTGTCCCATCATCTAAAGTAAATGACTCTGGCCTAGTATATTGTGGATATTCTAAGATGCCTTCTTCGTTGTGAGATTCACTTGCTAAAGATTCAGGGTTTCCGATTACGCCGTCTAATGTGCGCGCTATAGAATCAATAATAACTCCTGCGGCTATTTCGCCACCAGATAAAACGTATTCCCCAATTGAGATCTCTTCGTCAATTAAATATTCGGACACTCTTTCGTCGACGCCTTCGTAATGTCCGCAAATAATTATTAGATTATCAAGCTTGTTAAATTCGGCTACTTTGGCCTGTTTGTAAATCTTGCCTTTAGCAGATGTCAAAATGATTTTTTTGCTTCCAGTAATTCTAGAGTTGAGATCTTTCAGGGCTTTGTAGATAGGTTCAAGTTTCATAACCATTCCGGCGCCACCACCATAAGGGTGATCATCAACCGATTGATAATTATCGTTAGAATAATCTCTTAAATTTATTAATTCTAAATTTAGTATTCCTTTTTTGATTCCCGTTGCCACCATGCCTTCTTCAGAAATAAATTTGAAGATGCTGGGGAACAAGGTGATTACATATATTTTCATAGATGAATT
>CAZLRZ010000059.1:0-1928 GCA_964562165.1 uncultured Candidatus Saccharibacteria bacterium | reverse complement strand
AACGATACGTTGAACAAGTTAGAAATTCTGTAGGATATAACAATGAAGTAGCTCCATCCGTAGGCAGATACGTTGGCGACCTGTTGATCGTTTTTTCTGAAAGGTTAATGCGAAAAAGAATTCTTAAATTAGCAAAAACAGGACAATCAGAGATAGCGAGAAAAGAAAGAAGAGAACGAGTTGACCAGGAAAAAAGCTAGTCCTTCTTTTTAGTTAAATAATACTCAAGATATTTCCCAAATAACAATCTAGTGTGGGCTTCAAAGCCGGGTATAGTTACCAATAAAATGCTGGTAATAGGCTGAACAAGCCATTCCAAGAAGAATAAGATCCTTTTTCTGAAGGTGATTTTACCAGTTGGGGCGGGCTTTAATAGGGAATCCAATACAATCATAATTAAAAAGAAGAATAGTGTAATTTGGATGATAAAGGACGAAACAATGGGAAGGTTGAAACCAAGTACAGTATTTGCGAATCGGGGGTTTATTAGCAAAGGAATATTCCCACCAAGTGAAACAAGTAGGGCTAAGCCAACGCCTGAAATATGATCGAAAACTATATGAGTGGCGATGTAAGTAGATCTTAACGTAGCCGTACCGTTGAATAGATTCTTGAAAATGTTTTTAATAATCCAGCCGTCATCTGAAATTCCCCATGACCATCTTCGTTCTTGGAAATAATTGTTCTTAATAGTGTCAATGGAACCTTCACCTTCGGCTGCATCAGATAAGATCTTTTGAAAAATCGGGACAGTAGACACTTTCGCGGGGAACTTAAATAGGGCTTTACAAAAAGTGTGAAAGTCTTCGGGAACAATATCGGCAGACCAAAAGCCAATTTCTTTAATTAACCAAAACGAAGTAGTGTAAGTTGAAAACGGAACGAGTTTATCAGTCCTAATAAGCCTAGCAACATTATAAATTGTTGACATTGAGTTTTTTACTCTGGCGAAAAATGGAAGCCTCCAGATATTGGCGTATAGCTCTACTGCGCCTGTATAGAACTTATACTGAGAATCAATATCGGTAATATAAAAATATGAAATATTGGAGAAATAATCCTCCGGTAATTGGGAGTCAGCATCACAACTAGTAATGGTAGTTAGTTTGGGATCCCAATTTAGTTCTTGAACTTTTTTATCTATAAATTTACTGGCAAAAGCCATATTTGAAGATTTACCGATTAAATCACCTTCAGCCATTACGTGCTCAGTTATAAAAATATTCTCAAAATATTTTTCGAATTTATCCTTTAGCTTACGTGATTTATCAATCCCATCTTCATCTCTAGCTTCTGCTGCAAGAACAATTGTGATTTTTTTTGTTGGATAGTTTATGTTTTTAAGCCTAAACATTGTATCTTCAAGCACTTTAAAGGGTTCCTTCCAATGCGGAATAATTACGATATGATGAAGATCTTGCCAGCGGATATGAGGAGGAACAGCCTTTAAGTCCTCTAATCTTTCAATTTCGGAATTAACGAAGCCTAAGGATTTGCGTTTAGCCATTAAGAATAAAATCCTATGCCAAATCTTTTCAAAAAAATCGGGATAATACTTACTCTTTTTGATTAGGGTCTCTGTATATTTTTGAGACTTAATAATTTCAATTTTACTTTTAATAACTTTAATTGCCTCGTCAGGATTAGAAATCTCATTCAACCTAGTCAACCAATTAATACTTTCGGCAGATTCAATTTGTAAGTAAGAGACAAAGATAAAAATTGTTAGAGAAACAGATTTGTAAAGAAAATAAATATTGAAGAAAATCACAACGTTAGCTGTGAATTCGGGTACTAAAAAGCCGCCCCAGAAGGGCATTGTGATTAAAAGCCAAGAAATTGCAGGAGGAACCTTTTCCAAAAAAAGATCTAATTTAGATTTTTTCATTTTTTTAAGGCAGTTTTAAGTAATTCCTTGTACTTATAAT
>CAZLRZ010000058.1:0-2106 GCA_964562165.1 uncultured Candidatus Saccharibacteria bacterium | reverse complement strand
ATTCGAAGACCCAAACTATCCTTATTCTTACAATATCTTTGCTAAACGAAAAAGTACGACTAATCCTTGGATTTTAATTGGGATAGAAATAAAGGAATCCGAACTTGAAAAATCAATATCGGATATTCAACTTAACATGAAGTCCGATAAACCCTATTACTCTCACTTATATAATGATGAAGATCTCGTAGTTATATTTAAAAACAAAGTTTTCAAAGTTAAATCCCATTCATCCACATGGAAGCCGATTATTGAATATGGTCAACTTTTAGGAATCCCAAAAGAACAATTGGATTTTTGGCCCAATCGTGTTCAGGATGAAATCCATTATTTCAAACCGGAAGAATTTTTAAACTAACTAAATGAATCTTATTAAATACATAACCCCAATTAACTTGCTTGAAGAAAAGCAAAAGTTTTTTGCTGATGATAAATACAATCCCGTTTTTAAATATTTTTGGCAAACTGAAGAACATCAGTTCGTTGACGATGGCACTTTAAAGGCTCAGCTTGTAAAAGCCATTATTGAAAACAATCCAGAAAAAATTATTCTTGCCGCAAAAGCTTATTTTGGAATTTTTGAATTTGAATTTATAAATAAAGCGTTACAAATTACTGCTGTAAAACCGCAACCCTTAGGTGAAATGAAGCCCGAGGATTTTGTGGTTGGGTTTTTAGAAGCTTTTAAATCCTTAGGACTTGATGAATACACCATAAGAGTTGTTGATAATCATGGATTCAATTTTCGACCTTCGGTTAACAAAAAAGAGGTTGCATTTTCAAGACATGCTGATTTCCAATTCTTTGATGTCGAAAGCGAAGTCAGACATGAGCTTGCGCATATTATACGATTTGAAAATGGGAAGTTTAATAAAATCATAAAGTCAGACGACTACATTCAAACTGAAGAAGGATTGGCTACTTTAATGGCAGACACTGGTGTAAATGGCTTTGCTGCTGAATTCCAACATGCTGCGGAATATATCTCAAGCAAGATCGGGCTAGATGGCTCTTTACGAGATATTTTCAACTACTTAAAGAGTATAGGTTTTAATGATAACTTAGCATGGCAAAGAGCTTCTAGACATAAGTTCGGATTCCTCGATACAGGCAAGCCTGGTGACATTTTAAAGCCGGCAATATATTTTTCTAATGCTGAAAAATTGAAAAAACTTAGTAAAGACGAAATAATAAGATTGTTCGTGGGGAAGATATCGGTCTTAGAACTTGAAAAGTATCCTGAGTATAGGGGCAGAATCCCATTAAATAAGCTTATAGAATTTTATAAATTTTAAAAATGTTAACTAGACTAAAACAAATATTCCTAAATCATCAATTATTAAGCATCTTTGTACTTACGCTCTTAAATCGCATTTTAATCGTTATTATTGGTGCTAGCCTTTTTAGCGGCGGATTATCAATTAATGAAAGTTTTACTTCTTGGGATGGACTGCATTATTTAGATATCATAAATGATGGATATGATTCAACATATCCAACGGAAAGTCCTGAGGATCCTATTTGTAATCAGGGTCTTGGAACTTGCCAAAGGAATTTTGCTTTTTTCCCGGTGTTTCCGTATTCAGTTAAAATAATTTCTGATGTGATTGATGTAAACCCCCAGACTGTTGGTATAGCTTTATCAAACTTCCTTTTTGCTTTATCAGGTGTCCTTTTATTTTTAATAGTTAAAAAGAAATTCTCCTTTAAAGTTGCTGTTTATTCTTGGCTTGTAATGCTAGTTTTCCCTGTGAATTATTTGTTTTCGGGCTTCTTAACCGAATCAATGTTCTTATTCTTACTCCTTCTGGCTTTTTATTTAGCTCTAGAAAAGAAGTGGCTCCTTGCAGGCCTTGCTGGCGCATTTCTTTCGGGGACAAGAAATACCGGCATATTAATTATCTTCTCAATGCTTTTGATCTTTTTGGAACAAAATAATTTATTAATAAAGTTCTCACTAAAAAGATTCTTTAAAAGTCTAAAGCCAGATTTCGTTTTTGCGGTTATTTTTTCTTCGATTGGACTATTAGCTTTTATGCTCTTTTTAAATTCCCATGTAGGGGATCCTCTAGCTTTCATTAATATCCAAGAGTTTTGGGGTAAGCC
>CAZLRZ010000057.1:0-2189 GCA_964562165.1 uncultured Candidatus Saccharibacteria bacterium | reverse complement strand
ATGCCACCAAATTCACCAAAATATGATTCATTTAAATTGTTTTTCATTGTAGTAAGTTTTAAAAGTAGAAAATTTGAAATACGAAACATGAAATACAGAATGTATTTGATAATTTCTTCTTCTCTAGAAGGTTGATTGTTTATAAAGACGTGAAGAAACTACCCCTAATTTTTAGAGGCGCCACCAATAGAAGTTTGTTGTTAGGTGTTTGTCTTTATTCATTGATACTATTTTAATACAAGGTGCTGAATGAATGCAAATTAAAGTGCATTCAAAATATAGCCCATTAGCATTATTCCAAGTGTGGTTATAGCGAAAAATATTAAAAGTAATTTTATATTCATCGCCTTTTTAAGAATCAAAGCTTCAGGGATAGATAGGGTGACAGTTGCTGTCATAAAAGCCAAGGCTGTACCAATTGGGACTCCTTTACCTATTAGTGCGTCAATTATTGGAATTACACTCACCGAATTTGCATACAAAGGAACTCCCATTAGAGTAGCTACTGGTACTACCCACCACTCTTTGTTTGAAAGATATCCTTCGATTAAGCTCATCGGAATAAATCCATGGATAATTGCACCTAAACCCACCCCAAGTAATACATAGGGGAATATCTTTTTTGTAATTGCAAATCCATCGTCCCAGAAATACTTTAACAGCTTTTTGAGGGGAATTTTTTTAGATTCATTTTCAAGTTCTATCGAGGCCTTGTTTTTAAATTTTAATAGATCCTGATTAACATATTTATCTAATTTTAATTTTTGGATTAAAATTCCTCCTAAAATACTCACAATGATGCCGATTACATTGTAAATAATAGTGGTTTTAACTCCAAATAAGGCGGGGAACAATATCAATGAAGCTTCGTTAATAAGTGGGGATGCAATCAAAAAGGTAAAAGTCACTCCCAAAGGTATCCCTGAACTTAAAAATCCAATGAACAAAGGGATTGATGAACATGAGCAAAATGGCGTAATTACACCAAGAAGTGCCGCTAATAAATAATCAAGACCATACCACTTACGTTTGGTTAAAATGTTTTTTAGTTTTTCAATTGGGAAGTAATACCTCGTGACTGCCATCAAAAAGTTAATCAGGATAAGTAGTACTCCGATTTTTATAGTATCAGCTATAAAAAAGTTTAAAGCTTCGGCTACATATGTGTCCCCTAATCCCAAAAGGTTTTGTGTGATTAGCTTGGCAAAATCCTTCATCATTTAATTACTTCTTTTAAAAGTTCTTTAATCCTGTCGATATCTCTAGTTGCTCCGACCATTAATGGCTTACCATCTATCATCAATACAGGAGACGACATTATACCAAGTTCAATAATTTTGGTAATATCCGGAATATATTCAACTTCGCTGTCGATTTTCAATTCTTTTACAGCTTTTTGAGTAAGTTCAAAAAAGGATTTACAGTTTTGGCACCCTGAGCCCAGTACTTGAATTTCCATTTATATTTATTAGAAAAGTAATAATTAATTATACTATAATAAATTGTTTAAACTATTTAACCTTGAAAACATTAATAATATATAAATCGCAGCAGGGGGCCACAAAGCAATATGCAAAATGGATTCACGAGGATGTAAAGGATTCGGATCTTTTTGAAGTCGATGAATTTGATCTTAAAAACCTGGATGCATATTCCAAAATTATTATCGGATCTTCTGTATATGGTGGTCAAATGGCCTCCCTACCCTTTTTAACTGAAAATTTCGAAGCTATTAAAAACAAAAAGATATTCTTCTTTACAGTCGGATTAATCCCAAGCGATTCGTCTTGGAGCAAAAAAATGTACGAAACAATACCACTTGAGATCCGAGAAAAAATTAAATACCTAAAACTCCCCGGTCAGATTACATATATGAAGCCCAATTTTATTCAAAAATGGATTTTCAAGACTTTTTTAAAAGGTGATGTCGAGTCTGTGATAGATAGATCAAAAATAAAACCTATCGTTGAGTTTGCGGAATAAAGACAAGAATATTATTCCTGGGTTTCAATAGATTGTCCATATTTTTGAACAGCACCAGCAGAATTTAGAAGTTGCCATTGATTATATCCTAACGCGAAATTAACACTTCTCAAAATATCAGTAGGTTGTATGGGTTCTGTATTGTTATACACAGTTGATTGCATTATATTTTGATCAATTAAATTCTTTTGATTTGCTTGTTCGAC
>CAZLRZ010000056.1:0-2219 GCA_964562165.1 uncultured Candidatus Saccharibacteria bacterium | reverse complement strand
TAATAATAAAATAGATTAAGTTATTAAGTAGTTTATGAACCTGCCCGAATTCATTGGCCTCGATATTGGCAATAGTAGCGTTAAGATTGCGCAGGTTACTTTTAAATCAGAAAATCAGCCCAAATTGATAGCCATTGGACAAGTCCCTATCGACAAGCCAATTAATCAATTAAAAGACGAAAACGAAAAAAAAGCTTTAGCTTCAAAAATCAGAGAACTCAAAGAATCCCTAGGTATAAAAACTAATAAATGTGTTGTTGCTCTTCCTGAGTCGATGATTTTTAGTGCAATATTGGCAGTGCCTGATCTACCAGAAGATCAACTCGAAAAGATTATTTATTATGAAGCAAAAAATCGATTGCCTATTCCTGTTGATGATGTAAATTTGGACCATATTCCAATTGCAAAGAAAATGATTGAAGGAAAAGGTATTCAACAGATTCTTATGATAGCGGCTCCCAAAAATGTAATTACTCTATATACCGAGATCTTAGGATTGGCGGGTCTAGAAGTGCTTGCTTTAGAAACCGAGTCATTAGCAACAGCCAGAACAATGACCTACAAAGGAGATCTTAATAATGGTGCGGTTGTTATGGATTGCGCCTCAAAAGGCAGTGCAGTGGCTGTAATCAAGGGAAAGAATATCATATATTCTCAAAATATTAACAGTGGATCTGACGCGCTAACTCAGGCCATTGCTAGAGATTATAATATTGATTTTAGGCAAGCTGAACAATACAAAATTACATATGGGCTATTGCAAGACCAGTTACAGGGGAAAATCGCGAAGTCGGTTTTGCCTGTTGTACAAATTATTACTAATGAGCTTAATAAAATCGTAAATTACATTAAAATTAACTTACCCGACTTCGCTCCATCAGAGGTCTTTCTTGTTGGGGAGGGTTCATTATTGCCGGGTTTTGTAACTTTTCTAAATTTAAACTTAGGACTTCCAGTAAAAATAGTTGATCCATTGTCTGTTGTTGAAATTGATGAGGCTATTAGGCCTAGAGTTGATGGGAAGTCCAATGTTAGTTATACAGTTGCTCTTGGTTTAGCTTTAAAAGTTGAATAAATAAATGAAAACATACGGATTCAATCTATTACCACAAAAACCAAGATCCCTTGTAAAAAAAGAGGACAAAAGAGATAACTATTCTGTAAGCGTTGCCCTACTCCCCTTTTTGTCAGTAGTAATTTGGCTTGCAGTAGTCTTAACAAATAATTTGGTTATAGAAACATATAGATCTTCATGGGAAAATTCTGTTAATGAAAGTAAACAAACAATAAATGTTGCGCTTGCACCAATCCTAGTCCAGCATGGAGAATTGGTCGCCAAAACCAATTCCTTAAGCAATGTCATATTAAATGATATTAAACCCGAACAGTTATTTATACTACTAGATCAGATTTATCAATCCGATCCTACTTTTACAATAAACGGCTACGGAAGAAATGGCGATGGAACATTCTATGTTAGTTTAATTGCCAAAGATTATCAAAGACTTTCAGAAGTAGCTCGAAAATTCACTTCGTATAAATATATAGAAGATGTTGTGATAACAAACGCATCATATGATGATCTTGGAAAAAACGTCAGTGGGCAGATTCAGTTCTTATTTAATTACGTAGAAATTGAAGCCGATAATGATACAAAGTAATTCACTCAATCCTTTAAACAATGTTAATGAATATGACTTCTCTGCCCTAGAGGAAATCACTCAAAAGCAAATGACCATGTCAGAAGTAATGAAAGAATTAACATTTTACTTGCTTCCAATTTTTGGCATGCTCTTTTTCCTTTTTGTGTTTTTTAATGGGTTGGTACCTAGCATTAATACAATGAACGAAAAGTTAAATGATATTACTGCACTGAAAAAAGAAAACGAAGATCTGCAAGAAAGAATTAGAAAAATAAAACTAATTCAGAAAAATGCCGAGGAAAATCAGGTTTTAATAGATAAGATAAACTTTCTTGTTCCTTCCGGAAGGACTTCGGTTGTTGGTTTTGGAGATAAAATTCTTAACAATGTACAAACATTAGGACTCCAATATGGCGATTTATCAACTGGTGAAAGCGAATTAGTTGATTCGTCAATGTATGTTAATCCAGGGGCAAAAGATGAACTCGAAAAAGATCCTAGCTATTTACCTTTAAACCAGTTGCCTACAACCATTGATATTCGAGGAGAATACAGTAGTATCCGAGAGTTTTTTGT
>CAZLRZ010000055.1:0-2344 GCA_964562165.1 uncultured Candidatus Saccharibacteria bacterium | reverse complement strand
TGGAGATGGCGGGAATCGAACCCGCGTCCAAAGACATTTCCAATAAATAGTATTACAAGCTTTGCAAGTCTAGTTATAGCGACATATCATTAAGACCTGCAGAAACGATACATCGCCGGATTACATTAAGCTATGTGTTCCTACTTCGTAATCCAAAAAGTATTCGCACATCCGGGCTGTTTTACCCCTAAATAATCCCACCCAGAAAGAATTAAGTAGAGGGTTGCTTTAATCCCTTGTGGGGATCAGCAACGACTTGCTTCAATTAGACAGCAAAATTGTAATTCAATGCGGGTGCACTGAAAAAAGCTTTTGCGCTATCGAGCAAGCCTTCTAGTTTGTTTTTGACGCTTAGTCAATTGTCCCGAAATGAATCGGGAAAGTATTGTTTTTTTAAAAAGGCAATACAAAAAAACTTTTGCTTGCTATTTATCAGTAATATTCCTTGTCGAAGCCATACACCCCCATAAAAGAATGTGCTTAAACAAAAGTAAGAATAAAACTGCTTACTTGTTAAAGAGCAGTAGTATTATACCATTTTTAGGTGTGTTTTTTTGTTTTTTTAATGTGATAAAATCAATTGTGGCAGTAAAAAATCAAGCTACAATTTCATTAGTAAAATTAGTCCAAAAGGCCGTAAGGCTACTTGGAAGGGGGCAGGGCACCGCATTGCCTGGATTGATTTCCGAAAAGATGTCCCCAAAACTGTTAAAATACTTTGCTGATCAAATCCCTCATAAAATTCTCATAACTGGAACTAACGGAAAAACTACTACTCAAATAGCCTTGACTTCAATTTTGAGATCAAGTGGAAAAAGAGTTTTGGCTAATTCATCTGGTTCAAATATGCGAAGGGGGCTTTTATCCTTGTTTATTAGTAAGTGCGATAAATCGGGGAAGTTGAATTATGATTATGCAGTTTTAGAAATTGAAGAGGCTACTTTGCCAAAAGTGGTTGAAGAATTAAATCCTGAAGTAGTTGTCCTAACTAACTTGTATCGCGATCAGCTTGATGCTTATGCCGAAATTGATAGAACTAAAGAAATGTTTGTTAAAGCTTTAAAGCTTTCGCCTAGTGCTAAAGTTGTTTTTAATGGAGATGATCCTAGGCTTAGTGATGTTTTAAAGGGGCTGGGAAATGAATTCTTTAAGTTCGGCTTAGACCCCAGCTATATTTTGGATTTCAAATACGAAGGTGAACATTTAAAAAATCAAAAAAACGATTTGTTAGCTACAAAAATTAAAGTTAATGATGATTTAGGGACTAGGTTTAAAATCGGAGAAGAGGAATATTCCTTTGCCTCGCCAGGGATATTCAATGTGTATAATGCTTTGGCGGCGGTGGCTTCGGCTTCTACTTTGGGTGTATCGATCCCTGACATCAAAAAAGGTCTTTTACTAATGAAAACTCCATTTGGTAGGGGAGAAGTTTTGAAAATTGATGCAATAACTTATAGGTTGTTGTTAGCAAAAAATCCTGCCGGATTGAATCTAGTTTTACAACTTTTAAAACATACTGAAAATCCAAACTTGATAATACTTTTGAATGACAAAATTGCAGATGGGCGGGATGTTTCGTGGATTTGGGATGCGGATTTTGAACTACTAAAAGAAATCAATCCTAACCTAATTATCCTTGGCGGAAGTAGAGCGGAAGAATTGCTTTTAAGGCTGAAATATACCTTTGGTGAAGTCGTGAAGATCGGCGAAAGAATGTACTTGATTGATAATAAAATCCAGATATATTTTACGCCCGACATTAATGAGTTGGTAAATTTTGTTGAAAGAGAAAAAATCAGTAAATATTTTTATGTAATTCATACATATACAGCAATGCTTGAGTTTAGAAAAAGACTCTTGGGAAAGGCTTTAAATGATTAAAAAAAGTTTAAAACTGGTCCATCTTTATCCAAAAGAAATGAACATCTACGGCGATAGAGGCAATATTATTACTTTATCAAAAAGATGTGAATGGCGTGGGATTGAACTAGAAATCATCAATGCAGGGCTAGATTCTGCAAAGATTCCCGAGGGCGACATATATTTTATGGGTGGCGGGCAAGATAACGATATGTACGAGGTTTTTGAAGATCTTTTAAAAAACAAAAAGAAGTTTATTGAATCAGAGGTCGAAAAAAACAAAGTATTCCTTTTAATTTGCGGAGGGTTTCAATTATTTGGTAAATATTTCTTAGATTCGCAGGGAAGACAAATCGATGGCCTAGGGATTCTTCCAATCGAAACAAAAGCTCCCGGCAATCAAGTGAAAGACAGGTGTCTTGGGAATCTACTAACTCAAATTGATCCTGATTTATTAAACCTAATCGGGTCGAGTTATGAAGAA
>CAZLRZ010000054.1:0-2373 GCA_964562165.1 uncultured Candidatus Saccharibacteria bacterium | reverse complement strand
TTAAGCCTCATTTTCTTAGTAATTATGTTTGGCGTTTACTATAACCTTAACAACAAATACACAGTTCACGAACAAATTAGAACCATCGAAGGGCAAGAGGAATATGGCGTTTTAAGCCAAGTCTATGCAAACAACCCTCAAATTTTAATTAATTATAATAAGCCCCTAACCACAGAGAACATTGCCAAATCCGTTGATGATCAATCAATTACTGAGGTCATAACAACTCCTAATGTTGAGGAAAACAAAAACTTTAATTTTTTCAAACTCTCTACTCAAATTACATATTCTAATTTTGCCGAAAACTGCATAAATCTTAATACGGATAATACTATTTTGGAATTTTACACTTTTGAGGGCGAATTAAATGGTGATTTAGTTAGTCAAGAGAAGTTCTTAAAAACTGTTGAATATACCTCTGATAATACTATTTTGGATTACCAACTTATTAAAGATAATGAATACTTTAGATATTTTGGCGCAGGGACTACACATGTAAGTTCTCTTGAAACCAAAACGGACAATGTCCCATTGGCCACACCAACCGAATTCAATTTAACTGACGCTAGAAAAATGTTCGGCTCGGATCTTGAAGTTCAAGAGATAGTTACCGGAAACAAATTCATATACAAAATTAAATACACATCACCCAATAACTTTTGTTCTTTTGAAGAGGGATTTACTAAAGGGAAAATAGTCAACATTTTAATTGCCGACCCGGCTCAAGATTTCGCAATAATCGAAGCACAGTATTACTTTGAATATCCAACACTTCAAAATCAAATTATGATTGTTAAAAATAATCAGGAAAGATTATCTTTGCCACTCGAAGAGGCTAAGAAGTTCTTTGAATATGATCTACCCTACCCCATAAAAGTAATTGAAGATGTTAAAGGAATTAAGATTTCTAATATTCAGAAACCTCTTTCAATAATTCACGATAAAAAGGCTGACTAAACGGGCTTTTTCTTTTTGTTTAATTCTATCTGCAATCCGATTCTTAAAATCAAGATTGATATTCCGATGATAAATAGGAGTAAATTAGTGGGTATAAAATCACTTTTTGCAGACCATTCCTCAAGATTCGTCCAGATATAGAAATCCTTAATAAAGAAATGCGTTAAAACTAAAACAAAGGCCACATAACCAATAACTCGTAATAGTTCTCGCCAAAGCATTCCACCCAGTTTAACTACGAACTTTTTCATTGTGATAATTGCCATAAATGCAAACATAATTAATGCCGTTTCTCCTAAAAAGTAGGCAAAAGAATTAGGAACGATTAGATTCCCAAAAATCGGCCAATTTTTATCAAATTGATAAAATTGTTTATCTGCGTTAAATAGAAAATATAAAGAAAGCGAAGACATTGCGTGTAGAACTGCAAAAACAAATCCTGTAATACCAAAATACATTCGGAAGCTCAGTAATATTGGGAGCTTTTTTGTGAAATATACAAAACTAGCGGCACCTAATGAAAGTGCAATCATGAAGAACGCCATTGTGGCAAAAAGCCTATTAGGTAAATAAATATTGAAGCCTCTATCTAAACCTATTAAAACTCCCCAAAAAACAGAAAAAACCAAAGTAATTGCGAGTGTCTTTAACCAAAATTTTAGCATTTTAATTTATGACAAAATAATTGCCGAAGCAACAACTCCGGCAGTTTCAGTTCTAAGAATTGGCAAGTCAAGATGGGCAACTGTAAAACCCGCTTCGACTGCTTGATCAAGTTCCTTTGAAGATAAACCCCCTTCTGGCCCAATAACTAAAACAATAGTATCTTCATTTTTAAATTCAATTTCTTTTAAGTTAATTGCGCCCTTATAATCTCTTGAATGTAAAATTATTTTTTTATCAGCCTCGGCTTTTAACAAGTCTTTAAATTTTATTGGCCCCTTAAATTCCGGCAAAATATTTCCTTCAGATTGTCTTAAAGCTTCTTGAGCTACTTTTGTTAAATGTTCAACTTTTGTGATCGAATAATCTTCGACTTTTGGGATACTATTTTCGGATTCATAAAGGATAAATCCAACAACTCCAACTTCAGTGTTCATCCTTACGATATCATCCATCTTCCCTGCTTTTGGTAGAGATTGGGCCAATAAAACCTTTGGCTTGTTTGGAAGCTCACATTGATAGGCTTTTGAAACTAGCCCTGCGACCTGCTTTTTATCAATGTAACCTATTTTTGCTTCGTATTCAGTACCCATTCCATCAAACAAAATTATATCGTCCCCTTTTTTTAATCTTAAAACAATGGAAATATGACCGACAGTAGCTCTGTCAGTTATCAAAAAGTTCCTTGCCGTATGGCTTTTACTATCAACAAAAAATCTATGTTTTTTCATAAATACATTTTACTACAATTGT
>CAZLRZ010000053.1:0-2499 GCA_964562165.1 uncultured Candidatus Saccharibacteria bacterium | reverse complement strand
TAAACATTTCTATCATCTCCCAAAACTGAGAGTTTTCCTGCATCGTTAATGGAAAGCAAAAGGATGTTTGTGTTTGCTCGGATTGAATCTCTAGCTTTATCAATATCTGAAAAAGTTGCTATCTTGAAAAGTGGAGCATTATCAGTATTCTTTAATTCTTTAATTTGGGTTAAGACTACTCCGTTTTGATTAATAAAGGCATCTTCGTTAAATGTAGCTATGGGGAATGAGATATTACTATCGCTATTAAAAATGAAGCCGAAAATCATAAAGAAAATTATTGGCAAAATAATTACAATCAGATTGCTTTTAATATTTCTGAAAAATTCAATGAAATTTTTCTTGGCAATTGCTAATGCTATCATTCTCGGATGTTTTTCCCTGTCAAAATTAAAAATATATCTTCAAGTGTAGGTTCTTTAAGTTGAAATTCTTCGTATTTAAGACCACCCTTTTCTACCTCTTGTAAAGCGTACTTCATTGTATCAATTGGGTGGGATGTGTTTATTGAGATTGTATTATCGAAAAGTTGACTCTCGGGATTTGATTTTTTTAATTTTTGTAGGAAGTTTTCTAAATCGGATTCTTTTGTGTCTTCCATAAATTTGATAAGTACCAAATCACCACTTCCATATTTTGTTTTAAGTTCTTTTACCGTCCCTTGTGCAATTACATTGCCATTATCAATAATAACTACATAGTCAGCTAATTTTTCGGCCTCATCTAAATAGTGGTCCGTCAAAATTACACTTCTGTTCTCAGTTTTTAGATTTGAAATATATTCCCATAAAAACCTTCTGTTTTGTGGATCAATCCCTGGAGTTGGTTCGTCTAAGAATACCGCCCCCGGATTATTCATAATTGTTATGGCAAGGTTTAGTCTTCTCTTAAAACCACCGGAAAGGTGATCGGCCACTGTGTTCAGTTCCTTTTTTAGATTTAGGGCGTCAATTAAAAAGTTCCGCCTTTTGATTAATTCTTTGTTGGATAATTTATAGATTTTACCTGAAAATTCAAGGTTCTCTTTAACAGTCAGGGAATCCCAGATAATTACATCTTGGGGCATAACCCCAATTTGGGTCCTGAATTCAGAGGGGACTTTTGAGTATTGCTTGCCATCAATTTCAATAAAACCCGAAGACGGCTCAGTTTGTCCTGAAAGCATCTTAATGGTTGTGGATTTGCCCGCACCATTAGGCCCTAATAGACCTAGAATCTGGCCGTTTCGGATTTCAAAATTAATCTTGTTTACGACTGTTTTTGAACCGTACTTTTTTGTTAAATCTATTGCTCTAATCTTCATTCAACGATTCTATCATTATTTCATAATGTTCTCCACATCTTTATCTCCCCTTCCTGATAAGTTAACCACAACTATGTCCTTTTTTGAAAAGTCCTTGGCGTGCATAATAATGTATGCAATTGCATGGGCTGATTCGAGTGCCGGAATAATCCCTTCCACCCTAGAAAGATATTTGAATGCGCTTATGGCTTCAACATCCGTTGCCTCGCCTATTGTTAACCTACCGGATTTCTTCAACATGCTAAGTTCGGGACTCACTCCGGGGTAATCTAGGCCCGATGCTGCGCTATATGATTCTTTTATCTCTCCTGATTCATCCGTAAGGACAAGTGTCTTAAACCCGTGAATGATTGAAGATGTACCATATTTTAATGACATTCCGTGTCTTCCTGATAAAAATCCCTTGCCTCCTGCTTCTACGCAGATTAATTGAACATCTTTTTCTTTGATGAACTCATACATTGCCCCAATAGCATTGCTACCTCCACCAACACAAGCGATAACTGCAGTCGGCAAAACACCTTCAATAGACTTTAATTGGCTTTTAATTTCTTTACCGATTATCTTTTGAAAATTCCTCACCATAGTTGGGTATGGGTGCGGTCCAACAGCTGACCCAAGTAGGTAATATGCGGTTTTGTATTCCTTAGCGTAGCTTTGCAGGGCAGAATCAACCGCATCTTTTAAAGTCCCTTGTCCATTTGTCACTGTAATGACTTTTGCGCCTAGAGCTTTCATCCTATATACATTTGGCTTTTGATTAACAATATCCCTGCCACCCATATATACATCACATTGCATACCTAGATAGGCTGCGATTGTCGCGACGGCAACACCATGTTGGCCCGCACCGGTTTCTGCAATTAACTTGGTTTTACCAAGGTGTTTTGCCAAAAGCCCCTGCCCTATTACATTATTTATCTTATGTGAGCCTGTGTGATTCAGGTCTTCTCGTTTAAGATAAATTTTAGGACCATTTAATTTTTCGGTTAAATTTTTGGCAAAATATAGAGGACTTGGTCTATTAGCATAGACTTTGTAAAGATGCATAAGATCTTTTTTGAAATTTTTGTCTTTTGAAAGCTCTTTGTATTCTTTTGCTAGGTCAAGTAATACGCTCTCAAGGTCTTTTGGCAAAAAGATGCCACCAAATTCACCAAAATATGATTCATTTAAATTGTTTTTCATTGTAGTAA
>CAZLRZ010000052.1:0-2569 GCA_964562165.1 uncultured Candidatus Saccharibacteria bacterium | reverse complement strand
GCTAATCTTACCCAAACTCTAGAAGCCTTCGATTTAGCTGTAAAAAAGAAAATCATTACAAAAGCCTTAAAACTTGAAAAACCTTTAACGGCAGATGAATTATCTCTTTTACGAGAAAACTTTCAAAAAGCAATCGAAGAAAAGGCCTTCAGACAAGGTCAAAAACATGTAAAAATTAAAGTAACTAAAGAAGTACTCGAACAGGAATAGATTATTCGCTCTAATTAATTTATACTATTAGGCATATTAGTTTCAAAAATGTTATTAAGCATAATCATTCCTTGCCTTAACGAAAGAGATTATCTTCCGAAAATCTTAGAAAAAATTGAACAAGTAGATTTGGGTGATCACAAAAAGCAAATCATTATTGTAGATGATGGGTCAACAGATGGAACTCCTGATGTAATTAAAGATAAATTTCCTCAATACCAATTAATCATTCTTGATAAAAACTACGGAAAAGCTCATGCTATAAGAGAGGGTTTGAAATATGTAGTTGGCGACATTGTATTAATTCAAGATGCCGATTTGGAATATGATCCATTTGATTATCCTAAGCTTATTGAACCTTTTGTTAAAGATGGCGCTAAAGTCGTTTATGGATCGAGGATTTTAGGTCGAGGTAATGGAAAAAGCAGCGAGTTATATTATTGGGGTGGTAGATTTATCAGTTTTATCACGAATATTATTTACGGATCAAAAATCACAGACGAAGCTACAGGTTACAAAGTTTTTGATAAAGACTTACTACTCAGTCTAGGCGTTGATTCTGAAGGCTTTGAATTTTGTCCAGAAGTGACAGGTAAACTTTTAAAACAAAAAATTAAAATTTTTGAAGTACCAATCAAGTATTATCCACGAAGTCGTGAGGAAGGTAAGAAAATTAATGCTGTAAAAGATGGCCTAAAAGCCGTTTGGACACTATTAAAAGTTAGATTTCAAAAATAATGAAATTTTTCAAGAAATATTGGATTGATTTGTTGGTTGTTGTTTTATCCTTCTTTTTTTTATACTTCTTTGTTGTTGTCCGCGCTCCAATTAACATGGATGAGTTTTCGCAATATCATCCAATCATTTGTGGTCATTACGAGGGCAATAAGCTTAATATCTTTCGCGAAGCTTGTGGAATGTATGATTTAAAAATCCCTGGATCTGATACTTTCCTTCCTTTAAGGTCATATGGCTATGGCGGAAGCTTATCCTCATTACTCTATTATCCATTCTTTTTAATCTGGCAAAGTCCATACTCGGCTAGGGCTATAGGGTTTTTGTTTGTACTAATTCAGGCATACTTTTTATCAAAACTTTTAAGATTCAAATTTCGAAATGTCTTATTGGGGTTAGTTTTGTTTTTCCCTTATGTTTATCAAATTTTAATTGATACAGGCATAATTCAGTTCTATACAACAGCGATTATAATGGTGGTGTACTTTATCCAACGGTGGTTTATTACATTTAAAAACCGATATATTTATTTAGTGGGCTTATTCTTGTTTTTGTTATTCTTTGCTAGACTTTCTTTTGGCTTTGGATTCCCTGCATTAATAGTAGTTTTCATCTACTTTGGAATCAGGCATTATGAGCATTTGCGTAGCAGATGGAAGAGTATGCTTATGGCTGCATTCGGTGCTGCTTTAATTATGATAATTCCAAGCGCTTTGTATTTATTTTCGATTGGAAATGACGGCACTCAGCAAATAATCGCAGAATTAACTACAAAAACAGATTCGCATACTTTTGCAGAAATGCTTAATCCTAAAACATATTTAAACAGCATTATTTTACGAAGATTCCTAAACCCATTTGAAGCAACTGAAAGAAGTTTCGTTATGGGGAATATAAATATTTTAGGTTTAATCTATTCGCTTGTTCTTTTTGGGGGCCCGATAATATTATTCATTAAATCTTTTATTGAAAAAAAGTTTTTAAAAAGAGTAAATGTAAGATTCAATTTCTTGAGTATGATTTTCTACTTAGCATTTTTAGTAACCTGCTTTATGCTTTTTAGGACTCTCTCCTC
Organism: uncultured Candidatus Saccharibacteria bacterium; assembly: GCA_964562165.1. Lineage (GTDB taxonomy): Bacteria > Patescibacteriota > Dojkabacteria > B142 > OLB20 > JAKQLP01. The sequence continues at coordinate 549 of CAZLRZ010000052.1, read as the reverse complement.
AAAACATATGCATCACGCTATGATGGCTTACCCATTTATTCTTTTAAGCTGGGGATATTTAATTGGGGATATTCAAAAATTAACCAAGAAATTCTATATTGTATTTTTTAGCATTTTTGTGGCAATAAATCTTTTCTACTTTATTTCTTTCACTAATCAGGAAGTTCAAATTTATGACGATAAATCTAAAGAAGTGGTCAATGAGGTATTAAATAGTGATTATTTAGCCGAAAACTATTTTTATGTCCACCCAAATTGGGGTAGCTATTTTTATCAAGCCCTTTATGGGCCATCAAATCAAAGTAATCTATATATTGAATCATATCTAAGTGATAATACAGTTACAGAAAGGCTTTTAATGTATCCTGATCAATATAATAAAGATTTGCTGATAATTTATGACAAAAAAATCCCTAATACAGTCGAAAAAATACCTTCACTTTTCCCTAATCTAGTTGAGTGTTCTAAAACTAAAGATTCAGAAATTTGGGGAATACTAATGCCTCAAGATGACAATCCGGAAAACCCTTGCAGATAGTAGATAGTAGA
>CAZLRZ010000051.1:0-2732 GCA_964562165.1 uncultured Candidatus Saccharibacteria bacterium | reverse complement strand
AAATGTTTATATTTAACATTTGCATACTTTTTAGTTTCAGGATTTGAAAGCATTAAAAGACCAGGGTAGTCATTACTAAAGTTTAATACATTCGTTCCTCCGGTTGAATCTGAGGTGTTTGCCTGTATATCGTAATAGCATAATGGGGTAATTGGATTAGCTTCTGTTCCCGAAGCAGATGCCGCCGATAAAAACTTTAACATTGGGAAATCTTTGATAGTAGCGACTTCCGCATAAGCTCCGATCCAATCCTTATCACAAACAATATTTGGATTCCCATCACTTTTACCGTTTTTACATCTATAAAGTGGTAGTTTAGATTTTAAAACATCATCACCTCCACCTTTAACAACTTTTTCGCAACTAGGCATATTATATTCAGCCGGAAGATCGTAGTAATAGCTTGAGATGTCATCAAAACCCAAAGGTGTTGGCGTAGGTGATGGATCCTCAGCATTAATAAGAGTGGAAAATATAAAAATATTTATAAATAAGAATACTAACTTTTTAAGCAAGATATAAAAGCTTAACTTATTAAATATTTAACTCTATAATTATTATAATGAATTCAGAAATTAAATAAAGAATTATGCACGATTTTATTTCCAGTTTAGCGAAGCCCTTTAAATGGACTCACGAATATTTAAATATTGTTTTATCTTCAGGAAAAAGCAAGATACTTTCAAACCCGATTTTAATTGATGCGTTTAATGAAGTCGATAGAGCAGACTTCGTTCCCAAGAAGTATAAGAATCAGGCATATGTCGATATGGACATTCCAATCGGATGGGGTGAAAAATTGCCAAGCCCAACAGTAACGGCCACAATGCTTCAAATGATAGACATAAAAAAAGGTGGAAGATATCTGGAAGTTGGCGCAGGTAGCGGATACACCGCATGCATAATAGGAACAGCAATTGGTAAAAGAGGAGAGGTAATTTCAATTGAGAGGAATCAATTTCTTTCAGAAATAGCCAAGATCAACATTTCCCGATATCCATTTTTAAAAAACGTAAAAATAGTTTTAGGTGATGGCAAAAATGGGCTTCCACAATCTGCTCCCTTTGAAGGCATTATTGTTGGCGCATCTTTTGATGAAGTTCCTGAAATAATCCAAGGTCAATTAAAGATCGGTGGCAAATTAATTGTCCCAACAACTAAAAACGAATTAAAGCTTATCGAAAGAAAGAGCGTTAAAACATTCAGCCAAACTCTGCATAAAACTTTCTTTTTTGATAAAATCAAAGACGGTATTATCTAATCATAGTTTTTATGTAATTAATGATGAGTAACGATTTTCCTTTTAATCAGTTTTCAGATTACCAAGGTCAATCCGAACGGACTGATATTACTCAGCTATTTTCCGAAAAAACAAAAGAAGCTATTCAAATGGCCGCCGAAACTGCTCTAAGGTTTAAACAAAAAAACATTGATACCGAACATCTACTGCTAGCATTGTTTTCGAATGGTGACTTAAACAGGAACATTTTAAAATCTTTGGACGTTGATCCAATTGAATTTAAAAAATATATAGAATCTCAAATTTCTACAGGGAATGTTGACACAAATACAATTGGCATTACACCTAGAGCAAAAGAAGTCCTCCATTTAGCCTTTCAAGAAGCCCTTGAACTCAACCATAATTACATTGGCCCCGAACATCTATTACTTGCATTAATTCGAGAAAATGAGGGCCTAGCAGCTCAAATTTTAACCAAGCACGGTTTAACTCACACAAAATTAAGACAGGCAGTCATAAATATTGTCGGAGAAGGTGATAAAGAAGGAAACGCTTTTAAATCTAAATCCACAACTCCAGAACTTGATAAATATTCAAAAGATTTAACCGCCTCTGCAAGAGAAGGCAAAATCGACCCAGTGGTAGGTAGAGCCGATGAAATCACTAGAGTCATTGAAATCCTTTCACGAAGAAAGAAAAACAATCCCGTATTAATTGGTGAGCCTGGCGTTGGCAAAACCGCAATCGTAGAAGGCTTGGCTCAAAGAATAGTTACGGGTAATGTTCCTGATATTTTAAAAAATAAATTAGTAAAGTCTTTGGATCTTGGCCTTTTAGTTGCCGGGTCAAAGTTCCGAGGCGAATTTGAAGAACGAGCAAAAAATTTAATCACCGAAATCGAAAAGAGTAAAAGAGAAGTCATTCTATTTATAGATGAACTTCATACAATTGTTGGATCAGGCGCCGGTGAAGGCGAACTTGATTTGGCAAATATGATCAAACCATCTCTTGCAAGTGGAGATTTACAAGTTATCGGCGCCACTACAATAAATGAATACAAAAAATACATCGAAAAAGATGCAGCATTAGAAAGGCGTTTTCAACCAATCCTTATAGAAGAACCCAACGTTGAACAAACTATTGAAATATTAAGAGGAATTCGAGATAGATACGAGGCTCATCATCGATTAAAAATCACAGACGAGGCCTTAGTTTCTGCAGCCAGTTTAAGCGATAGATATATCAAAGACCGTTTTCTCCCAGATAAAGCAATTGATGTAATTGATGAAGCATCAAGCAAGGTTAGATTGAGAATAACTGCAGAACCCGAAAACTTAAGACAAATTCAAATGGAAGTAGAAAGACTTGAAAGAGAAAGAGAATCTTTAACTCGTGAACAAAAGCATAAAGAAGCTGCAGAAATAAAAATTAAAATCGAACAAAAAAAAGAAGAGATGATCCCCTTAAAAGAAGAATGGAAAAGACAAATCGG
>CAZLRZ010000050.1:0-2893 GCA_964562165.1 uncultured Candidatus Saccharibacteria bacterium | reverse complement strand
ATATAAAACCAATCACCTATCAAACTACCATCTACTCCAATAATTTGTCCGATTCCACTATTTGATCTTGTGCCATCGCCATTATCAAACCCATCTTTCCAAACCATTAGAACTTGATCACCATTTACTTTTGAAATTTTTAAAGAATCTCTACTCGGTTCATATAAAAACCTTCCGTTAATTAAATCAGTATCATTAACGACAACGTCACCTTCAGCATTTATAATTTTGTAATGTAATATCTTAGTATTATCAGTATTGTTCTGGGTAAACCAAGCCACAAAGAACAACCCGTCACCTATTGACTCTACTGTTCCATAGGCATTACTGTAGGCTGGACTTGCAAAATTAACCCCAACATTTACTAAATGGTCTGCGTTACTTCTAGAAAATTGCGAGGGGTCATTCCAAATATATAGCCACGTTTCATAATATGAAGGCTCTACAAACCTTTCAACAATTACAGCAATATTATTTAGGTTATCAACCGAAATAGTATTACCCCAAATATCCTCTCCTTTGGTATAGTCACTTACTTTACTAATATTATGAGTTGCAGTGTTTTTTAAAAATATTTTAGGGCTGTCGTACATTCCAGGAATTGATGAGAGACCTTGATTATCAGTCGTATTAAAATATATTGCCCCCCTAGTTTTATCAAAATCATTAACAAATTTTGACCAATCTAAGTTAGCTCCACCTGAAAAGTTTGCATAAAATTTTGATAAAATTACTGATTCAAAAGAACTTAAAACCGAAACATATTGATAATTTGCATTCGCTCCATCAACATCTCCGACCTCTATTCTTACATCAGGATATAAATTTGTACCGTCCTTTGGAGCATTAATTCTAACGTCTAAACTTGAATCCAAATTTGCTACCTTAATTGTTGGCCCCACAGTGGTTGTTGGGGTAATTGTTGGGGTAGGGCTCGGAGTGGGGGTGTTTGATGGAGTTGGTGTATTTGAAGGCGTATTAGTAGGCGTAGGTGAACAAAAATCACAAGCACCTGGTACAGTCTGGTAAGGTAGATAAAGAGTTGGAGTTGGAGTATTAACTACAGCCCGAACCTGAAGGCTAGTAAAAGACGTAATTACTAGCATGGCAATTAAAATCAAGAAAAATTTTTTCATGTTAAAGTTTTTTTAATTAATACATTATTATGAATAATTCCCAAGAAAGCAATTGCACCTGGCGAGGATCGAACTCACAACCACCACTTCCGCAAAGTGGTGCTCTATCCAATTGAGCTACAGGTGCTTAATTTAGGTTAGGGTTTATTTTACAATAAATTTAATCATTTTCATAATATTGGATTTCCTCTATTATTAATAATGAATAATTCTTTTTAATATGTATTCAGGACTAACAACAAGCGAAGTTATAAAGCAAAAGGGAATCTATGGCGAAAACAAGCTTCCATCAAGTAAAGACATCTCAATCTTTAAGTTGCTGTTTTCTCAATTCAAAAGCCCGTTGATAATTTTATTAATTATTACGGCAATAATTTCGTTCATTTTCAATGAACCTTCAGATGCAATTTTAATTTCAACAGTTCTGATTTTAAACATTTCTATCGGGCTTTCCCAAGAATACAAAGCTCAAAAAACACTTCAAGCACTTAAAGACATGCTTGAACCAACGACCACTGTTATTCGCAACAATATTAGAAAAAGAATTTTTACTCATGAGATTGTCCCTGGAGATATTATTGTTCTTGGGGCAGGGGATATTATTCCGGCCGATGGAAAAATTCTAGAAAGTAATTATCTTTTAGTTAAAGAAGCTGTTTTAACAGGCGAAAGCGAAGCTATTCCAAAAAATCCAAAAACTGACAATCTAGTATATATGGGGACAACAGTTTTAAAAGGAACCGGAATATTCAAAGTCGAAAAAATTGGAAGCGAAACGAAGTTTGGAAAAATTGGCGAAGAACTCGTAAAGATTAACGATAGCGAAACCCCTTTACAGAGATCATTAGCAGATTTTTCAAAGAAACTCTCAATATTAGTGATCATTATGGCAGTTATTATTTTTGTCATTGGACTTCTGTATGGCAACCCGCCGACTGAAATGTTTAGGTATGCCATTATTCTTGCAATAGCAATTATTCCCGAAGGTTTACCTGTGGTTGTTACAGTCATTTTAGCAAGAGGAATGAATCGAATTTTAAAGAAAAAGGGCCTAATTAAAAACCTATTAAGTGTTGAGACCTTAGGAGCAACAACAGTTATTTGTGTGGATAAAACCGGCACTTTAACAACCGGAAACATGCAAATAGTTGACGAAATTATGATTGACAAAGATCGTTCGTACGAAGCATTTATTATTAATAACGAACAAAGAACAAATATTGAGATCTCTCTTTGGGACTATATCAAAAAGAAAGACTTTGATATTAAAAAGTTTGAAAAAGAACTCATAAAAGAATATTTTGAACCTTTTTCTAGTGAAAAAAAATACGCAATGACAATTTGCGGATGTCCGAATGAAAAGATCTCATATATCACCGGAGCCCCAGATATAATATTGAAGTATTGTTCAGATTCCAAAGCAACTAAAGAAAAGATACTTTCCGACATAAGCTTTCTTTCCAGTCAGGGTTACAGACTGATTGCAAGTGCATATAAAACAGATTCGGACATTCTTAAACTCAAGAACAAAACCAACTACACCTGGAGTGGCCTAATCGCAATTTACGATCCGCTTCGTAAAGAAGCTAAAGAAAGCTTGGAGATCGCTCAAAAAGCTGGTCTGGACGTTAAAATACTTACCGGCGACTATATTAAAACCGCTCAAAAAATCGCATACAATTTGAATCTTAACTTAAAAAGGGACGAAATGATTGAAGGCGAGGATTTGGATAAAATGACCGCAAGCGAATTAAGTA
>CAZLRZ010000049.1:0-3363 GCA_964562165.1 uncultured Candidatus Saccharibacteria bacterium | reverse complement strand
TTTATGTAATAGTATCTTAACAATTTCAATAAAAATAAAATAGACAATTGGAGTAATAATAAGTATAGGAAGTATAGCACTTGGAACTGGTAGAATCGAAATCATAGGGATCCCAACAAGCGATATCAAAATCAAAATCGCTATTGCCAAAACCATATTCAAAATGAATTTAAAACTAGGTAGGTTTTTATAAAACACTTTAGTCGATCTAATTGAGAACATAATTAAAATATCTACAATAAACGCTGTTGAAAACCAAACTGTTTGTATATGAGTTACCTCAAGTTCTCTAAAGATATAGAAGAAAAGAAAATCCATCAAGCTATTTGCCAATGCTAGGAATATTGAGAATTTAATAATGTTTACATAATTTAGTGAAGATGGCTTTTTAATATCACTATTTTTTACTGGATCATATACAAATTTGATTGCTACAAGATCAATTAGTAAGTTCCCAAAAAGAATTTGAATAGGTAGAATTGGGAAGAAATCTAGCAAAATTAAAAGGATTGAAATTGTTACAAAGTTATTTAAATTAGAAGTTAGTGAATGTGTTAGATAATGTTGAATGTTCTCATAAATCTTTCTGCTCTCAACTATGCCGTCAATTAATGGGTGCAAATGTTTAGTATCAAAAATAATATCTGCTCTTTCTTTAACCTGTGGGGTGGTATTTTCAACAACAATCCCGATGTCGGCAAGTGTTATGCTTGGAACGTCATTTATACCATCTCCTAGGTAGGCAACTTTATGGAAGGTTTTGAGATTTTCAATGATCTTGTATTTTTGAATCGGGTCTGCCCTTGCAATAACCTTATACTTTGTAAGCTGGTCTTTTAATATTGAGGGGGTGTCAAATTGAAGATCCAGTGCATCTACAACATCATCGTCAGAATCTATTAGTCCTACATTCTTTCCAACATAGGCACAAATATTAAAGCTATCTCCACTGATAATTTTAATGTCGAGGCCCTTATTGAATAAATTTGATATTGTGGCTTTTGCGTCTTCTTTTATTTTATCTGCAAAAAATACAGTACCAATATATTTATTTTTGTTTTTAACTTTCAACAGAATTGATAAAGCCCTTTGTCCAATTTTGGTATGGGTATCAATTTTTAAAGATAAAGCTAAAGTGTTTACAGAATCAAGTTCTTTCAAAATAAGTTCAGGAGCCCCTTTTGAGATTTCGAAATCCTTAAAAATCCTAGCCGAAAGTTTAATGAAGGGATCAAAATAGTTCTCGTTAAAGGTCGGGAACTTCTCTAAATAGTTGAAATTAATTTTTGATAAGAACTTAGAAATAGCCAAATCGAATGGGTCAGTGCTATTTGTGGCGGCAAGATATAAATATTTGTTAAATTCTTCGGGTTTTAAAGGAGTGTCAATTGCCTCTACTTCCATTTGGTTCATTGTAAGTGTCCCAGTTTTATCAGAAACAATTAAGTCGATGTTAGCTAAATCTTCTAACTTTGAAATACTTTGAATAAACAAACCTTTTTTGCTTAATTTTGAGGCGCCATTAATTAAAGCTAGAGATGTAGTTGCGGGTAGTGCTTCAGGTATAACTGAAATGACAATAGAAATAAGCATTATGCTAAAACTGGAATTTATTTGCCCCGGATTAAACACTAACAATAGTAAAATAACAATAAGAATAAATACCAAATCAAATAATAAAAAGTTTTGCAGTAATCTTTTTAAGAAGTTTTCAAAATTGCCCAAGTTTTCTTCATGGTATTTTAATTCGTAAATCTTCCCAAATTTTGTCATATTACCAATATGAGTAACTCGGACAATGCAATCCCCACTTTTTAAGAAAGATCCCGAATATAAAAGATGATTGATTGAAACAGTTTTGGATTTGTCGTTTTTATGAATTGCGCTTTTAATAGTGGGGAAAGATTCTCCAGAAATATTAGATTCATCTACAGTTAAGTTTTTTGCTTCTAATATTTTGCAATCGGCAGGAACTTGTTCATTCTGTTTTAAGATAATTAAGTCATCGGGTACAATATCGATCTTTGAAATACTCACAATCTTATTACCCCTTATTACATTGTAAAATTTTGGCCTTCTTTTCTTTAATCTTTTAAAAATCTGAAATGTTTTTATCTGCTGATAAAGATTCAAAATTGTGCTAAACGAAAGGATTGCCAGAATCACAAGTCCTTCGGCGATATTCCCGGTTATTAAACTAATTACAATAAAAAATGAATATAAAATAAACAATGGAGACCTAACTGTACGAAAAATTATTGTGAAAAAGTTAAAGGAATATCGATCAACTTCGTTAAGCCCATAACGATACTGCCTAATAACAGCCTCTTCGGGCGATAAATTTTTATACTTTATTTTGTTTAAATCCATAGTCAGTTCAATTATAATTGATTTACTTAAGGACTAAAACTAAATGAAAAAGCTTTTTAGAATAATTCTTTGTGGTTTGTTTATTATTTGTCTTGCGACTTTAATCGCAATGGCCTTTAAAGTTAACTTGAGCATCACTGATAATGTTGTCGTTACTGAAATTCCAAAGATAACTCTCACAAATTACTTTGTCCCCGTTTCAAATTTTAAAGATATTAAAACTAACTACACTTTCGCTGAATTTACTAAAGAAAAGATCGTAGCTATAAATGGCTCTGAAAGTCACATTCAACAAATATTGCCAAATGTTGAAGTTGAATATATAGATAAATCCGATTTAGAAACTAAAATTACAGACGGCTACAAAGCCCTATTAAGCACTGAAGACGTTGATTTTAAATATAAAACGCTTAAAGTTGATGGGTTTAATTTTTGGGACAAGTCTTTATTAACTGACAATTATCCATTTAAAACAGTTCAGATTGTAGAAATGTCCCCTGGCCTTAATGAAAATCCTCAAAAGTCAAAAACCTCGTTCTATTTTACCGGCGAAATTATTCCCGCTAGAGCAGTTGATAGATTGGCTCTAAATAAAAACAACAACTATACATATATGTATGACTTCTTTAAGGATGAATTAGAATCAGCAGATATTTCTATGGGGTTACTAGAAAATCCAATCAATGGGAACCCTAGCCCCTGCACAGGGTGTATGGCTTTTGTTGGGGATGAGCAAAATGCCCAAGGTTTAAAGACGGTCGGCTTTGATGTCTTGAGTTTAGCCGGCAATCACGCAGGTGATGGTGGTCAATCAGGTTTTTCAAAGACAATAGAAAATCTGGATAAGGTCGAAATTCTTCACACCGGGGTAGGTAAAAACGACTACGACAAAATCAAACCCGCAATAAAAGAAGTTGACGGCAAAAGGATAGGTATAGTTTCGGCAGATACGGTTGCCGGATACTATTGGAACAAAGGAAGTTCATATTGGGG
>CAZLRZ010000048.1:0-3412 GCA_964562165.1 uncultured Candidatus Saccharibacteria bacterium | reverse complement strand
AAAGAGGTTATTGCTCTTTTTGGACATACTAAGTTTAAACAGATTCAAAATGAAGAATTAAAAAAGCTTATTGCTTTGAATGATAAAAACTTTGTTTTTGCTTGTGGTGGTGAAATAGTGCGAAAAGGTTATGATGAAAAAGTGATTGGGAAAACAGGAATTTAATTAAAAAGAATACATACAATATTTGCCTACTTCCTTCTGATGATATCGATGAAATTGTTGATGTCCTTTATCCAAGACTGGATGATGGGAAGAGAGATGCTCGAACAAACAATGCTGAAGAGTTCAGAAGCTATATAGAGCCTTCAATAAATCAGTATTTTGAATTAGCTGATTTGATAATATTTGTGCACGACTCTAGCGTTGAAACTGTAAAAGATCACATAATCAAGGAATTACAGAATCTTAATTAGAGGACTATTCGGATTTTTCAAGTTGGGATTGATAGCATATAATATTCACTATACTTAAATCTTATACAGATAAACATCTATGAAAATATTTCTAGCTTCAAATGCAAAAAACCCATCAATTCTTAAAGAAATCGATAAATTTGTTGGCGGATTTAAGGATAAAAAAATCGTTTTTATCCCAACGGCTTCAAATGGCGAAATTGGTTACGAATTATGGAAAACTGAAAGTCAAAGCCTTCCTGTAATTAAGGGGCTGGGGGCTAATGTTTCCATTTTACAATTAGAAGATTATAAATTTGACTCGGAATCCGTATTAAATATTTTGAAGACAGCCGACATTATTTGGATGGGTGGAGGCATGCCTGGGTACCTTTTGTATTGGTTACGAAGGACAAAGGCAGACGCGTGTATTAAAAAGCTTCTTGAATCGGGTGTGTATTATGTTGGATCCAGTGCAGGATCGATGGTGGCCTCTAAGTATTCGGATTTAGCGGAATGGTATATTGATGAAATGGAACCCGGAGCTTCTGCTATCCCCGGCTTAGGTCTTGTTGATTTTGAATTTTACCCTCATTTTGTAGAAGAAAACTTCGAGAAAATTAAGGTTGAGTTTTCAAAAAGACACAACTCAGAAAATAGAAAAATTTACTTAGTAAAAGACGATGAGGCCGTCATTATTGACGGGGATTCTATTCAATTAATAGGGAATCCAGCGCTTTTAACTTCCTAAATTGAAAAAGTAAAGTTAAAAGGTTTCGCCAAAAAGGACATTTAAGAACTCAACTCCCGCATTCCTTTTTTCACCAACAAAAGGGTAGTCGTGAATATCTATACCAGGTGAATTGTTCACTTCAATAATCGCATAAATATCAGGGGTTTGCTTTTTCGTGATGTCTTTTGACATAAAATCCACACCGCCTAATTCTAGGCCTGGGATGGCATTTACCGCTTTCAAGCTTATTGTTTTGACCGAATTGTGGACCTTGTCTGTATAGTCAATACTATCGCCTCCCATAGAAATGTTTGAAACACCTCTTAACTGAATCATCTGGCCTTTAGGGGGAACTGTCATCCAGGTCATGTTCTGTTTATTTAGGTACTCTTTCATTTCGACATCCTTATCAATCCTAAATAGAGGAGGGTGATCTCTCGGATCGCCTCTTCGGGGATCTAGGTTTTTATTCTTAATTAATTTTCTAATATTTGAAACCCCGTCGCCCACAATGTTTGCCGGTATTCTTTTAATTATTCCGATTACTTTTTGTTTTGTCGTTAGCACCCTATATTCTTCGTAACCCACAAGTTGTTCTTCGACCACTATCCAGGCGTCTTTTTGTTTTGAAAAGTTTGCGGCTTTTTTTAAAGCAATTAAATATTCTGAAAAATTATTGATTCCGACGCTAATCGCCTTACCCTGTGTGCCTTTATCCGGTTTTACAACCAGTGGCTTTTGAAGAGCTTTGTAAACTTCTTTTTTAAAGCTTGCAGGGTCATTCATTTTAATGGCAAATCCTTTGGGGATTGAAATCCCATTGTTTTGCAAAAGATTCCTTGTGGCCCTCTTACTACTGGAAATAAACATTGCGGTTGCACTGTTGGAGCTAGGATTTTGGAAATGAAAATTTCTTTCTTTGCCTTTGTAAGTAAGTTTGAAAACGTTTGTTCCAATTAAATGTTCGACTTTCATACCAAGTTTTCTGGCTTCTTTCAAAATAAGTTGTGTGCTAGAAGTAATAGGGCGATCATTCACTAAGCCCTGCGGGGTGTATCGTTTGTAGAATTTTAGACCATTATCTTTATCACGGTTCATAATTGAATGTATAACTTTATCATATTTGACGCAATAATCTTGTCGGGATTTAATATTGAAGCCAAACAACATTATACCTTAATTGGTGGGATATAGATATCAGGGCTGCTTTTTAAAGGCTTTAAAATATGCTTTAATATTCGTATGAACCACAAAAGCAGAATACTAATTGAGAAGAACAAAGTTAAAGATTTAGTCGTTTTATCTTTGCTTTTTCTAGTTGGAGTTTTATTTGTATTAATAATTAAGCCAGGGTATTTATTAAACATCTTAATTGTATACATCCCAGGCTTAGTTTATACACTTTCCAAGCTTAAAAAATCTGCGCAAAAAATTTTGATTTTTGGTGTAACCTCACTTTTGTTTATAATCCCCGTTGAGATTTTAGCTAGGCTAACAAACAGTTGGGATGTTGCATCGGATTTCCCAAGGATTTTAGGTATTGCTCCTGTCGAAAATGTCGTTTATGGTTTAGTGAATATCTTCTACCCCTTAGCATTTTACGAATATTTCTTTAACAATGATCGGAATAGGGCTGTCTCTAGTCGTTTCAAAATGCTCATTGCTCTTTATTTCATACTGTTTTGCCTCACTTTTTTGGGTTTCTATATAAATCCCAATATATTAAAATTTGATTATTGGTTTTTGGGCCTTTGTATCCTTTTGCCAGTCTTCATTTTGTTAATTAAATATAAACCGCATATTATTAAGAGGCTAATCGTGCCGGCAATCTTTTTTGGGTTAATGTACTTAATTCACGAATCCGTTTCGATGTATCTGGGCCATTGGTGGTGGCCGGGGAATTATTTGTTGCCAATAAATGTGGCCGGATTCATTTATCCTTTAGAAGACCTAGTCATTTGGATCGTTTTCTCAAATATGGCGGTAATATCCGGGTATGAGGTGATGTGGGATTAAAAAATTATTGTGGTTATTAATGAAAACATTTACAATTTTTATTAATAAGATTTTTAAAATTTAACAATGCAAAAAAAAACTTGTGGTCCTGCAAAAAAGAAGCTTTCCAAAAAAGTTCCAGTAAAAATTTACGATGAAGGGAAAATTGAGAAGCCTCAAAAAAAGACTTCAAATACATGGAATCCAGCCAGGATTTATTCAAGAGGGAAATAGGTTCTGTCTTTTAGGCTTTAGCCATCCCTAATTCCACCCCATTCTTCAGGTCAAC
>CAZLRZ010000047.1:0-3450 GCA_964562165.1 uncultured Candidatus Saccharibacteria bacterium | reverse complement strand
TAGTATAATCAGTCTAATATTTCAAAAAATAAAAGTTAATGAATTATATAAAATCTAAAGAAGAAATCGAAGCCATGAAAGAAGGAGGTAAAATCCTTGCTTTTATAATGAAAGATTTAAAGAATATGGTACGCCCCGGGATAGACACAATGGACCTAGAAGACCGATTTATCAAACTCTGTAACGAATACAAAGCTATACCTGCCTGTAAAAACTACCGAAGCTATAATCTGCCCCCTTTCCCAACAGGATTATGCATTAGCATAAACGATGAATCTGTTCATTGTTTTCCTGAAAATGGCAAGATTTTGAAAGAAGGCGATATTGTTGCAATTGATACTGTAATCAAATACAAAGGAATGCATGCCGATTCGGCGATAACCGTCCCGGTTGGTGAAATCACTAAAGATGTTAATCGATTTTTAGCATCTGCACAAATGGCCGAAGCGGCTGCTATTAAGGCTGCTCGTGCAGGAAACCACATTGGCGATATTGGCTATGCAATGCAAACAGTTATGAATTTATCAGGGTTTGAAGTGTTAAGAGATTTTGTAGGGCACGGAATTGGTAGCTCGATGCACGAGCAGCCGGACATCCCCTGTTTTGGCAAAAAAGGGCAGGGCATGGAGCTAAAACCAGGAATGACACTAGCAATAGAGGCTTTAACATGTATGGGAAACTATGAAATTGATTATCCATCTTCAAACCCTTGGAAGACTAGAATGGCTGACGGAAAGAATTTTTGTATTTTTGAACATACCATACTAGTTACCGAATCGGACCCAATTATTCTGACCAAATAATTACTCTAGTGACACTTATTCGCCTTTGGTATATAATTAGTAGTTACATTTTTTAATTGAAGAGTTATGGCTTTTACAAGTGAAATCACAAGGGGAATGATCATTAATTTTAATAATGAGCCTCACGTATTAATTGCTAAAGAATTTTATTCGCCAGGTAAAGGTGGAGCTTTTACTAGAACAAAGCTCAAAAACATTAAGAGTGGGAAGATTTTGAACCATGTTTTTAAATCAGGCGAGAAGTTAGATCAATTAGACATTGAAACCAAAACAATGCAGTTTTTATATGCCGATGATACAGATTCTTTTTTTATGGATCCTGAAACCTTCGAGCAAATGACAATTTCACTTGATATGATTGATGGTGGAACTGACTTCTTACATACAGAAGGTAAATATATAATCATTATTTATGAAGGAGAAGCTATTTCTGTTCAAATGCCCGCTAAAATTGCGCTGGTTGTAACAGAAACTTCTGACGCAGTAAAAGGAAACACTTCGGGCAATGCCACAAAAGAAGCAATCCTTGAAACCGGAGCTAAAGTATATGTTCCTCTATTTATAAAAACCGGCGAAAAGGTTGTAATAAATACCGAAACAAGACAATACGTTTCAAAATAAAAACCATGGCCAATTGGAAAGAACTTAAAAGTGACCCGGCTAAATGGGATAAGATTTTTATAAAAGAAAGTATAATCAGAACTATTCGAAAGCACTTTGAAGCCAAGAATTATCACGAACTCGAAAGCCCAATTTTGGCTCCAAGCCTACCTCAAGAAAGATACCTGGATGTCATCCCAGTTAATATTACTGATAAAAAGCGAAATACAAATATTGCTTACTTAATTCCTTCAACCGAAAGATATAATAAGATTGCGCTATCCGCAGGGATTGGAAACCATTTTGTAATAACAAAAGTATTCAGAGGTTTAGAAGAATTTGGACCAAATCACTCAGCTGAATTCACAATGCTTGAATGGTACGAACTTGGCCACAACTATTTTGATTTAATGGCCACTACAGAAATGCTGTTTAAAGAAATTAAAAAAGATATAAACGCTAAATTCAAACTGGGCGATTCTTTAGAAATTATTTATGATGGAAAAAAGATTTCTCTTGAAGGCGAATTCCCAAAAATTTCCGTTAGAAAAGCTCTTAAAGATTATTCAGGAATAGAGCTTGAAGAGATCCAAGACATTGAGAGCTTTAGAAAAATTGCTAGAGAAAAAGGATATTCAGGAGTAGAGGATTATGACTGGCAGACTATCTTCGAATTGATCTTTGCAAACGATATTGAACCTAACCTACCACAAGATAGACCCTGCTTTGTATATGATTATCCTGTTCAGCTTTGCCCTTTAACTAAAACAAATTCTAAAGACAATCTAGTCGCTGAAAAAGTTGAGATCTATTTAGCAGGTAAAGAAGTAGGTAATGGCTATACCGAACTCACTGATGGAACAGAACAAGAAAAACGTTTTAAAATCGAACAAGCAGCCAGAAAAGAGCTCGGGAAACCCGAAGTAGCTTTTGATTATGAAATGGTCGAAGCAATGAAATCGGGTATGCCCGAAGTTGCTGGTATTGGAATTGGTTTAGATAGACTCGCAATGATATTCGCTGACGCTCAAAATATTAAAGATATAAATTTAAATTGAAAAACGATAGCCGAACAGCAAAATATTACGACATAACCTCTCAAATTTCTAAAGGTAAAGAAATAATTTCAGAAGAATTATTATTAATTAAAAAAGTATTTAAAAAAGACTCCACAGTTTTAGATCTTGGTTGCGGAACTGGAAGACATCTGATCCCTCTTTTTAATAGTAACTATTTCAGTAAAATTGTAGGTCTAGACATAACTAAAGAACATTTAGATATTTTAAAAAAGAACCTCCCTCAAATAAATTACAAAGATTTGATAAATGCTGACTTCAATGATTTTGAATTTAACGATCAAAAATTTGATGGGATTTTTCTATTCTGGAACGCTTTAAATGAAATTTGCCTTACTGACAAATCACTAGATGATTTTGTTAAAAAATGTCTGAACATCTTGAACCCAAAAGGGAAGATATTAATAAATATTGATGACATTAAGACTTTCGATATTGAAAAACTAAACTTTGAATATGAAATCCCCGAAAACGAATTAGGACTCAAAAACTATCAATTTAAAGTAATAAAATTTAATTCTGAAAAGAATCTTTCAATTAGCGAAGAATCCTTTTACACAAATAAAGAAATCCTACGATCAGAAATCACACAAAGATGGTGGACGCTTGAGGAAATTTCAACTTCGGCTAAAAATTTTGGATTAGAATTAAAACAAGAAAAGATCACTTCAAACAACGAACTTTACATCGTCCTTTCAAGATAAATTTACTATGAACAGATATACAGAAGAACTTGAAAAGCATCAATCTCACAAAGATTTTATAAACTTAATAAACACAAATTTCACCAGTTTAGAACCACAGATTTCTTTTAATGACTTAGCACCATATATCCAAAGTTACTATAAAAGCAGAAAATACGAACCTATCCCAAAAGGGCTTCCTACTGCTAGGGTTGCTATTCAAAAGTATTATGAAGATAAAAATATCCATACAAATGCCGAAAACTTAATAATTACGGCTCAACTTCT
>CAZLRZ010000046.1:0-3496 GCA_964562165.1 uncultured Candidatus Saccharibacteria bacterium | reverse complement strand
AAAATGTTTTTTGCAAACATAAAAACAAAAGCAAAATGAACAAGCGAGATTATTACGAAGTATTAGGATTATCTAAGGGTGCTTCTACAAAGGAGATTAAATCTGCCTATCGTAAGATGGCAAAACAATTTCACCCCGATAGAAATAAAGCTCCTGATGCCGAAACAAAATTTAAAGAAGTTCAAGAAGCATACGAAATACTTTCTGATGATAGAAAGAAATCTGCTTATGATCAATATGGACACGCCGGTACCCAAAGCTTTGGTGGAGGATATCAAGATTTTGGTGGAGGTTACAATGGAGGATCTTATGATTTTAGCGACTTTGGTTCAATCAATGACATTTTTGAACAATTCTTTGGAGGGTCAACTGGTTTTGGAGGATTCTCAGCCGGAGGCCAAGGAGTAAGGCCTTCTCGTGGAGAGGATTTAGAAGTAAATATAAAAATTAATTTTCTTGACGCAATATTTGGAACAGAAAAAACATTTGAATATAAACGAAGAGTTCTTTGTACTAAGTGTAAAGGTACTGGCGCAAAGGATACTTCAAGCTATGTAAATTGCTCATCTTGTAATGGACAAGGTAGAGTAAACAAGATACAAAGAACATTCTTGGGTAACTTTCAGACCGTAGTTACCTGCCCTGATTGTCAGGGTACAGGTAAAATTGTTAAAGAAAAATGCAGTAGCTGTGATGGAAAAGGTAGCGAAACAACTATAGAAAATTTTACTATAAAAATTCCACAAGGCATACCTGATGGTGTAACTTTAAGATTTACAGAAAAAGGTAATAGTGGAAAAAAAGGTGGAAACTACGGAGATCTTTTTGTGAACATTGAAATTAAGCCTCACGAAAACCTAGAGCGAAAAGGTGACGACATTTTCTCTACTATGATAATAACCCCCGCCGAAGCTGTGTTAGGCATTAAAAAGCCGTTAGAAACAGTACATGGTAAAGATGAAATTTCTATCCCCTCAGGTACACAACCCGAAGCTGTTATAAAACTACAAGGGAAAGGTGGACCTAAATTTAGAGGAAGTGGCTTAGGAGATCATTACGTTAGAATCATTGTCGAGATTCCAAAGAAAATTACCAAAGAACAAAAAGAGATTTGGTCTAAAATTCTAGAAAGCCAGAGCCAAAAACCTGGAATTTGGGACAACATTTTTAACTAAGAAAACCTTCGTGAAACGGACCCCAAACTGCTTTAATTGTTTGCACATTTAATTTAATACCCTCACCCACAGACGCTTTCCGAGCTTCTATTTGACTTCTCAACTTGCTTGCCAATATAATAAGGTAATCCCCTTTTTTAACATTAAATTATGTTAAACTTTTTAGAAAACTGCGCCCTAGATATCAATTACGATCTAGAGTCCGATGCTCTTCTTTATGGAGATCAAGTTAAATATAATCAAAAGCAAAAGGTCTCTTTAAAACAATTGACCCCAGTTTTACTAAATAAATCCCTAACGTATCCGGAATTTGTTTACGAAGAATATAACGGAGTTTTTTTAGATGGGGATTTGGATTTCCAACAAGCTAAACTTTCGTATGATCTTTTTCATATTCCTCCAGGCCTACTAGGTATCGAATTCATTAAAACACATATTTATTATTCTGCTCTAACATCTGAAGCCGATGGAATAAGCTCAATCTGCGAGGTGTTATACGGTCATCTAACGATTATTTTGCAAAAAAATAAGCCAAAGTGCTGTGATGATCCTTTTCCAAAGATTGATGAAGCTTATCTTGTCCGATTAAAACAAGGAGAAAGATTTGTTATCCCCGAAGGTTACTATTACAACTTTTTAAACACCGGTGAAAGTACAGTTATTTTTACAAGAGCATATAAAAAATACAATTTGGCAAATTATGATGCAATAAAAAAAGAACACGGTTTAGGTTATTATTGTATTCGTAAGAATGGTCGAGAAGAAATTGTGCAGAATCCTTTTTACAGAGATTCGCCCCCAATTCAAGAAGCAGATTGCGAGTTTTGCCTTATGAAACATCAGCTGAATACAAAAATGGCTCTTTACGATTTAATACGAAAACAGCTAAAAGTTTTAGCAAACGAAATCAAAAACCCATAGCATCTTTACGACCAATTCCCTTTATTATATTCGGGTTTTACAAGTTAATTCCGTTTGACTTTAAGGGCACTCTATTGCTATTATTCAAATAATTTCTTCTTACAGAAAAAGGCTCAAAACCAGAAAATGTACGCGAACCAGAATCTTTAAAGATAATGAGAGGGCTAGAAGAAGAATAAACTTTCTAACAACAGAATAATATTATAAAAGTATAATAAAAGGTGGCACCACCCATATTTAAAAGGGTCCTTAAAGAGTATTATTAAATTAGTATTCTTTAAGGACTTTTTTGTTTTTTTATTATTAATAAAAATGATAAATTTTCAATTCATTAAGGCAAATGCCGAAAAGGTTAAACAAAATGTTATTAACAGAAAGTTTGACCCTTTAAAAGCTGATGTTGATAAACTTTTATCAATTGATCAAGAAAAGAATAAACTTCAAATTGAAATTGATTCGTTGAGATCAAAAAGAAATGAACTATCAAAAATAATGGGCAGTTCCGGCGGTAAGCCCCCTGTAGAGCTTCTTACCGAAGCCAAACAGATCAAAGAAACCCTTACACAGCTTGAATCCAAAATCGAGCCACTCCAGAAGGAATTTGAACAAATTATGCAATGGATGCCAAACGTCTCTTTAGATGATGTTCCTGTTGGAAAGGGAGAAATGGATAATATAGAAATTATGGCCTGGCACCCTACTTTAGGTTACCTTGAAAAGGATAAACTAAAAGCTTGTGATGGCTCCAAAGAATTTATGCCAAGAGTAGGCACAAATTCAGACGGAGATTTTACTCCAAAGCCCCACTATGAAATTGGAGTTGAAAAAAACTTAATTGACTTAGAAATTGGTGCAAAAGTTTCAGGAAGTAGATTCTACTATCTTAAAAACGAAGGTCAATTATTAATGTATGCCTTATTCGATAAATTGATCAGGAAGTTAATAAAAGATGGATTTACTCCAATGTACGTACCGGTATTAATTAGAGAAAAGGCCCTTTTTGGCACAAGTCACTTCCCTGCAGATGCCGATCAAGTTTATGAAATCAATAACGATCTTATTGAAGATGCCCACAAACTTTTTTTAATAGGATCCTCTGAGCCATCACTTTTTTCATACTATTCCGACAAATTAATTGAAAACTCAAAGTTGCCAATCAAAATGTACACCCAATCAACTTGCTTTAGATCAGAAGCCGGCTCCTGGGGTAAAGACGTTAGAGGCATCAAAAGAGCCCATCAATTTGAAAAAGTTGAAATGGATATGATCATCGAACCCGATCTTGAAGTTGCGCAAAAAACCCTTGAGAGTTTACTAAAAATTAACGAATGGCTATTGCAAGAACTCGAAATCCCTTACCATGTAATCAACATGTGTACGGGCGATTTGGGCTATGCTGC
>CAZLRZ010000045.1:0-3512 GCA_964562165.1 uncultured Candidatus Saccharibacteria bacterium | reverse complement strand
GTTTGAAAATATTGAATACTGAAGGTGTGAATATACTTACACTTGAAGATCCTATAGAAATTAGAGTTGATGGGGTTAATCAAGTTCAGGTGAATCCCGAAGTCGGCCTTACTTTTGCAAAAGGATTAAGGGCTTTTTTAAGACAAGATCCAAACATTATTATGATTGGAGAAATTAGAGATGGAGAAACTGCTGAACTTGCAGTGCAAGCAGCCTTAACTGGTCATTTAGTTCTTGCTACTTTACATACAAATAGTGCAGCAACTGCAATGCCTAGATTGATTGATATGGGAGTTGAGCCATTCCTTTTAGCTTCCACTATTAATATTGCGGCAGCACAAAGATTGGTTAGAAAAATTTGTGATAATTGCAAAAAGAGTTATGAAGCAACAAATGAAGAAATTGAAAAAATCAGAGCAGTTATGAATACAATTAAAGGGTTCAATATACAAAGTATTATTGATAAAAATGGTGGCAAACTTTATTTAGCCAAGGGACAAGGTTGTGATGCTTGCGCAAATACTGGATATAAAGGACGTATTGGAATATTTGAAGTCCTAGAAATTAACGAAAAGATTAGAAGTATGATTATTTCTCAAGAAGCAGCTCAGACAATAGAAACTTCTGCAAAAAACGACGGTATGACGTCGATGTTGCAAGATGGATTTATAAAAATTATTGAAGGTGTTACCACGATTGAGGAAGTTCTTAGAGTAGTTGGTTAATAATTAATATTATTTAAACAAAAAATGACAACAGATAATCAAAATACAAATCCTCAAGGAAACCCTTTATTCCAACAGGCTCCAGTTACGCCTCCGGTTCAGAATCCGGTAGTTACTCCTGTAGTAACTCCTGTGGAAGCCCCTGCCCAGGATTCAACTATGCAAAAAGAATATGTAGATACAATAAAGGAGGAACATCCACAAATGGTAAATATTCCTGAAGCATCAGAAAACGTTATGGTTAACGATGGAATTAGAGAGTCTTTGGGCCCAAGTTTGCCGGCATCCCCTGCCCCTGCTCCCACCCAAGCTTCTGGTTCCGCTCAAGATATTATCGGAGTTTTACCTTCTGAAAAACCAAAAACTAATGATATTGTTATCAATTCGGATGTGTTATTTGATGAAGGAAAGGCATATAAGGCACAATTAGATGATTTGTTAACTCTCTCGATTGAGAAAAACGCATCTGATCTTCATTTAACACCAGGATATCCTCCAATGCTAAGAGTTGATGGTGAATTAGTAAACGTGGGAGCTCAAGAAATAGCTGTTGGTAGAGCAGAAAAAATCTTTATTTCAATCATTAACGATAGACTTAAAGCAGAATTAGATAAGTTTTCGGATGTTGATTTTTCGTATCCTCATATTTCTGGAAATAGATTTAGAGTAAATATTTATAAAACTAAAGGATATTATTCCGGGGCCTTTAGGTTAATCCCTAATAGAATAAAAGGTATCCCAGAATTAAATTTGCCTCAAGTGACTTATGATTTAATTAAAATTCCACAAGGATTAATACTATTCACTGGTCCTACAGGTAGCGGAAAAAGTACAAGTATTGCTGCAATGATTCAAGAAATCAATTTAAATCAGAACAAACACATTATTACTATTGAAGATCCTATTGAATACCTTTTCCCTAAAGCAAAAGCTTTGATTAGTCAAAGAGAAATTGGTCAAGATTCATATTCATGGACCAGAGCTTTAAGAGAAATTTTAAGACAAGATCCAAACGTTGTTTTGGTAGGAGAAATGCGTGACTACGAAACTATAGCTGCCACTATAACTGCGGCAGAAACAGGTCATTTAGTATTCACAACATTACATACAAATTCGGCATCACAAACGATTGACCGTATTATCGATGTATTCCCTGAGGGGCAACAAAATCAAATTAGATCACAGTTGGCAAACGTCATATCAGCAGTCATTTCACAAAGATTGGTCCCACTCAATAAAGGTGGTCGAAAAGCAGTCTTTGAAGTCTTGGTTTGTACTCCTGCTGTTAAAAGCGCAATTAGAGACGGAAAAACTTATCAAATAGATAATATGATCCAGACTAATGCTGATTTGGGCATGATCACCTTAGAGAAATCTTTATTACTTATGGTTAGAAATAACGAGATTACTATCGATCAAGCAATGTCATACACCAGTAAGCCTGATGAGTTGCTTGCATTAATAAATAAAGGAAAATAAAATTATTAAGATTTAATCTATGGCAATATTTATTTACAAAGCATCTAAGCAAAACGGTGAAATCGTCAATGGTGAATTAGAAGCGCAAAATTATGATGAGGTTTATCAAAAACTTTCTGAACAAAAATTGTTAACACTCGATATTCAGCCCAAAGTCGATTTTAATTTTAAAAAATTCGGTAGCCAATTAAAAGATTTTGAAATTGGCGACATTTCTTTAAGTGAAAAAGTTATATTCTCTAGGCAACTTGCAACGATGCTTTCTGCAGGACTTCCAATCTCTCAGGCAATCGAAATCCTTCTACAACAATCAAAGTATGTAAAAATGACTAAAAAGTTGGGAGAGGTATATAAAGATATTCAAGGAGGTCTCCCCCTTTCTGTCGCTTTTGCTAAGCAAAAATTTATTTTCAATGATCTTCAAATTTCCTTAATTCAAGCAGGAGAATCTTCTGGTAATCTATCTGAAATAATGTTGCAAATTGCAGATGATATGAGAAATTCTGCTCAACTTCAAGGAAAAATTAAAGGTGCAATGATTTACCCAATTATAATATTCTTGGTAATTATCGTTGTAGTAATAGTAATAATGGTTGTGATGGTTCCAGCAATTGAATCTCTGTACAAAGATTTTGGTGATGCCGAATTACCAGGTATTACGCAGTTTATGATTAATGCTAGCAACACGATGGCTAATCCCCTATTTATTGTTTCTAGCATAATTATCCTTATTGCAGCATTCATTAGTTTCCGAGCTTTTTATAAAACCAAAGGTGGGAGAAGTACAATTGATAAATTTCTATTAGTCCTACCAATTTTTGGAGAATTAATTTCAAAAACCCAGGTTTACGAAATGACTAGATTGCTCCACATGCTTTTAAAAAGTGGAATCCCTATTATTGATGCTTTGAAATCTACCGCAAATTCTTTAAGTAATTATCATTTTAAAAAAGCTTTAGAAGATGCTGCTACTGAAGTGTCAAAAGGTGTTCCCCTAGCAGTCCCTCTTTCAAGAAGTCGCGTTATCCCTATGATCGTAGTTAAATTGATAGCTACCGGTGAACAAACGGGTAAAACTGACCAAATATTAACCGAGATTACTAGGTTCTACGGAGATCAAGTTGAAGAGATGACATCTAACTTGACAAAGCTTATGGAACCAATTATCTTAGTTATAGCAGGAGTTATGGTAGCTTTCCTTGCTCTTGCAATTTACGTCCCTATCTACAATCTAGGAAACGTAATTAAGTAGTTTTATTTTTTATCTTTTTTTAAATGGCAGTGAAATTTAAAAAAGGATTCACCATG
>CAZLRZ010000044.1:0-3642 GCA_964562165.1 uncultured Candidatus Saccharibacteria bacterium | reverse complement strand
GGACCTTTTAGTTTTTCTACATCTAAGAACCATTGTGAGGACATAATTTGTTCAATAATCGCCTTTGACCTTTCCCCAATCATTATTGACTGTTGAATTTTTTCAGTCTTAACGACTAAGTCTCCTAGATCTTGAATGACGATTTTCCTACATTCTTCTGTTTTTATTCCAATATATTTTTGGGGTATTGGCCCATCCATTTTTGCAAATTTGTTTACAATATTTACATAACCAACCTTCTTATCTGGATTTGCCTCATTCCATTCGTTAGACATAACATAATCATCGTAAGAATGTGCGGGAGTTAGTTTTACAGCGCCGGTTCCAAATTCTTTATCTACTCTTGTGGAAGTTATGAATCTAATTTCTCGATTTATTATAGGAAGAATGGCTTTTTTATCTAATAATGCAGTAAAGCGATTGTCGCTAGGGTTAACTGTTATGGCAGTATCTCCCAACATTGTTTCTGCTCTAGTAGTTGCGACAGTAACATAGTCGGCCTCTTCTAAGTCCTGAAGCTCGATTGCAATCATTCCATTTTGATTGATCTTTTCTGCATATCCTTTTTGAAAACTTTCGTATAATGCCGAAAGCTCTTCAACAGAATTTGGCTTAGCATTTGTAGTATGCTCCCAATCATTCTGGGCGTAAGCTTCATCTAAATTTTTATATGTTTTTACAGCTTTTACTTTTTTGTAAACGTGATGCACGCAATCTCCACTCTTTTCGACACAGACGATCAAATCCCCAGTGGCAATATTACCAAAAAATCTTTCGGGTTCTTCAGGGTTTAATGCCCTTGTTTCGATAGTCTTTTGATTACTTTTAATACTGTTTAATACTTCGGAATTGTAGAAGGACAAATACCAAGCTTTTTGGTGAATTAACGGATATTTTATATATACCAAATCACTTTCCCTGTCTAATCTTTCGGTATCAATATCTGCTAAAGTTGTTTGAGCCTTAGGATCCCAATTAACAATTCGCACGCCCTTGTACACCATACCTTCGCCAAACATTTTAATAAAGGTTCCGAGTACAGTATCAACAATTTTAGGATCAAGTGTAAAAAGATTTCTATCAAAATCAGAACTCAAGCCAATCCTTTGTTCGTCGGCCATAATATCAGGCATCAACTGAGTAAAATGATCGTAAGCTTTTTTATAAAATACTTCACGGCCTAATGCTCTTTTTGATTGACCTTCTTTAGCAATAAATTGTTTTTCTAAAACAACTTCACCCTGAATACCTGCGTGATCTTTCCCTGGTTGACCCAAAACTTTTTTACCAAGCATTCTATTAAATCTTAAAAAAACATCCTGGTAAGCATAGCCGGAAACATTACCAATATGAGGCCTCATATATGCATTTGGGGGTGGGTTTACTATACAAAAAGATTCTCTTCCGTCATTTTTCATTTCTTCTTCGGTTTGAAGTCCTTTTTGAGCGTGATATTCAGGCTTAAAAAACTTATTTTCGAGCCAATATTTTATTATTTCCCCTTCAATCTCATTAGAGACATACGGGCCTTTGTTCAACATTTTTGTACAATAACAAGATTAACAAGTAATTATATCATTTTTTAGGCACCAAACAATTCGGCCAAACCCATTAAATCAATAACTATTGGCATCAAATTTTCTCCCTTAATGTGCCCCAGTCTGCCTTTTGCGCACTCTTTTTCGTTAAAGTGTTCTACATCATCATCTCGGATGTCGCTTGCATACATTGTTACAGGAACATCATCAGCGCTATGCGCCTTTAATACACAAGGCGTGGAATGGTCAGCCGTGATAACAATTAAAGCATCTTCGATTTTCAATAATGGAGCAATAGCGGCATCGATTTTTTCAATAAATTTAACTTTGCCAAGATAATCGCCATCTTCGCCTAATGTGTCTGCTCCTTTAAAGTGAATAAAGAAAAAGTCGTATTTATCATAAAGTTCAATTAGCTTTGAAATCTTTTTAGTAAGATCAGAATCCGGTTTACCTGTTGCGCCTTCTACTTCAGGGGTATCCATTCCAATCAATTTTGCAATGCCTTTATACAGGCCACCGCCTGCAATACAAACACCATTTAAGCCGTATTTATCTTTAAAAGATTTCAGTTCGGGAGTAACACCTGCGCCTCTTACTAAAAAGTAGTTGGCGGGTAGCTTTCCATTATTAACCCTGTCAACGTTCATTGGAAGTTTTTTCAATACTTCAAAGGACTTTTCCAAAAATTTCTCAAGGACTTCACAGGTAAACTTCGCTTCTTTAGATCCATCTAGAGGTTTTGGCAAGTGAACTTTAACGCCCTCTTTATGTGGGTCACAATCTCTTATTTTTGAGCTTAATCCAATGCCACGCATAATAAAGCCGACTCTATGGCCAACGGCCTTT
This sequence comes from uncultured Candidatus Saccharibacteria bacterium, assembly GCA_964562165.1. Lineage (GTDB taxonomy): Bacteria > Patescibacteriota > Dojkabacteria > B142 > OLB20 > JAKQLP01. The sequence goes on along the minus strand of CAZLRZ010000044.1, from coordinate 1,255 downwards.
TTTAAGATGAACTCAACTCCATCAATTTTAGTATGATTTAAAGCATTGATAATTTCTTCGGTATCATCAATTCTGCCGGCTCTTCTATCTATTACGTTTAATTCATCATCAACTGTACCCATATTCGCTCTAAATGAGATATCACCAGGGAGCATTTCCATGCCTACACCTGCACATTCAAAGGGCCCCCTGCCAGTATAGTAAAGGTCAGGATCATAACCAAACAAAGCCATGTGAGCAGTATCGCTACCTGGTCGGACTCCAATGTCAACGGTATTCATAGCTCCGGAAATTCCCATTTGGGCTAATTTATCTAAGTTTGGAGTATTTGCATATTCAAGAGGAGTCTTTCTATCCAACTCTTTTACAGGGCGATCGCCTAAACCATCACAAATTATTAAAATCGTTTTTTTCATTTTTAAAAAAAATTAAAAGAAAAAATATAGAATCCAACATGAGTATTTTATCAGAACTAGCAAAAGTTTTATTAGAATTATTATATCCAAGGACTTGTTTCTTTTGTACAAGCAATGGCTCATATATCTGCGGGGCTTGTGAATCTAAAAAATTTACCCATTTTAAAAAATGTAAATGCCATATTTGTCATGGGCAACTCAGAACTTCTACACAATTTATCCACAAGATCTGCAAACGCAAAAGCTCGCTAGATGGGGTCTTTTCAACTTATATACTCGATAAGAACTTTAAAAAATATTTGTACGCCATCAAATACAAATTTGAAAGCGAGCTTTTAATTGATTTAAAAAGGTTTTATAAACCCACGATTTCTAACCTCCCAATTTCTTACGACCTAATAACCTTTGTCCCCGCAGATACCCATAGAAACCATTGGCGAGACTTTAACCAAGCAGAACTGATCGCAAAAAACATCTCTTGGAAAGTCTCGCCCATTTTAATCAAGACTGCAAAGACCTCTCAACAGGCAAAGCTTCATAAAAAAGATAGAAAGAAAAATCTTAAAAACATTTTTAAGATTTTTCCCGGTATAACCATAAATGGAAAAACCATTTTAATTTGTGACGATGTTTACACAACAGGCTCTACCCTTGAGGCTTGCGCATTTGTTTTAAAAAAGAACGGAGCAAAAAGAGTCTATGCATACACACTTGCCCTTGATGAATTACCCGGAGACATCCCCTCGCAAATTGAATGAAATTTTAAAAGATAGTATCCTAGTAGTAATTATTAATATATAAATGAACGACAAATACTATAGAGATATTAAAAAATTCCC
>CAZLRZ010000043.1:2322-3727 GCA_964562165.1 uncultured Candidatus Saccharibacteria bacterium | reverse complement strand
ATTTAAAAATTATTATATTTAACAATAGTATATTTCTACGAAAAGTTCAAAATTTACTTCAATTTAACCCTTAATTAATTTATATTTAGTTAATGGAACTTTTATCTGAATTAATTTTCTTAATAATTTCTGCAATTGTTGTCGGCCTTATTTTCAAAAGCCTCAAGATGCCCGTAATTATTGGATACATTGTTGCAGGGGCTTTGTTCACGAATATTATTCATTTCGATAATCAGCAAACACAAAACATCAATGCTCTCGCTGATATCGGCATTACACTTTTGATGTTTACTTTGGGCATAGAATTTTCGCTGGATAAACTACTTAGTGTTAAAAAGTTTGCAATTGGAGGAGGGATTTTGCAGATAGCGCTAACAATCCTTTTTGGATATTTAGTTTTTCCAATCTTTGGCTTGTCCGCCTATGAAGCCTTTTTTCTAGGATCGGTATTCAGCTTTAGTTCGACTGCAATAGTAGTAAAGATTCTTGAAGAAAAAGATCTATTAAACGAATACAGTAGTGAAATCACAATTGGATGGTTAGTTCTGCAAGACATTGCCGTTGTCTTTTTGATTATTATGTTATCTGGTCTTGCACCAAATAATGTTAATGGATTAAACATCTTCGATTCATTATTAAGAAGTTTTATTTTAATTGCTGGGAGTTTATTTATTGGTAGAAAACTTTTACCAAAAATTCTTAAATCTATTTCAAAAGTCGGCGGAAAAGAACTAGTATTGGTTTCCGCCTTTGGCTTTAGTTTACTATTCGCATTTTTGGCAACAAAACTCGGTGTGTCCTCAACACTTGGAGCATTCTTAGCAGGCTTAATGATTTCAGAATCTGTCTTACATCAGGAAATTATTACAGAAATTAATCCACTTCAATCCATTTTCAGTTTAATATTTTTTGTTTCAATAGGCTCATTGTTTTCATTTGCAGGACTGATTCAAAACTTTTTCTTAATAATTTCCGTATTAATTTTAGTAATAATATTTAAAACTCTTATCGTTCTTTTTCTTAATCTCATCTTAAAGCTCCACTTTAAGACGGCTTTTATAATTGCTGTAAATTTAGCTCAAGTAGGGGAATTTGCCTTTTTGATGGCTCAAATCGGCTTAAAAAACGAGTGGATCTCACCAGAAGTTTCTTCGTTGATCTCAGCAGTCACTTTGATAAGCATGATAACTGCTCCAATCCTAATTTTAAATGCTGACAAACTAATCAGTATAATTTCCAATCTATTTAAAAAATATAATGGGTATTTATATCGAAAATTATTTATAAAAGATGATGGAAAGTCTCAAGCACCAAAGGTTCTACAGAATCATATAATCATATGTGGCTACGGAAGAGTAGGGAAGTATGTCACAATGGCAATCCGCAAAATGCGCAAAAAATATAT
>CAZLRZ010000043.1:0-2222 GCA_964562165.1 uncultured Candidatus Saccharibacteria bacterium | reverse complement strand
ACCTGGATTAGAAAACAAAAACGAACTTTGCAATAAAATGATTAAAATATATAATGTAATTTATGTTTAAAAAAAATAAATGAATGCAATATTAAAAACAGATGGAGGTTCAAGGGGCAACCCCGGAGAAGGCGCTAGTGGCGCGATCCTATTCGACAAAGATGGTATTGTAATTGATCTTGATGGATTGTATCTTCAAAACACCACCAATAACAATGCCGAATATCAAGCATTGGTAATCGGTTTAAAGCTCGCAAAAAAGAATAAAGTAGAAACCTTAGAATGCTTTTTAGACAGTGAACTAATTGTAAAACAGATGAATGGAATATATAAGATCAGCGATGCAAACATAAAACAAATAAAAAAAACTATAGATACTTTACTGCCAATTTTCAAAAAAGTATCATTCACCCATATCCCAAGGGAACAAAATAAATTGGCAGACAAAATTGTTAATTTAATTTTGGATGAACACTCAAAATGATATATAGAGCAAATATAAAGGGCAAAAAAGGTCCAATCGAAAACATTGAACCCTTAAATCAGGTTGACGAAATAAATCCTGTAATTCTACACACTAAAAACGTTGAGAGAACTGAAAAAAAGAAGGGAAAATCTAAAAAGTTTATTCTTTTTATTTTCCTTTTCCTCTTTGTTTTTTTAGCGATCTTTGCAATCGACAGAATAGGAAGCTATCGTTCTAGAGTATCAATCACTGATGGCTCAGGAAGTGGAGACAATACTTGTGATAATATTCTAAATCCAAGTTGTTGGACAGAAGCTTTTAGGCCAAACCTAAAGCAACAAAACGGATACACTTCCGCCTTAGTTATTGGGGTTGATACAAGGAGGGGAACAAGCTCTCTATTAAATACAGACTCTATAATGCAAATAGTCTTCAAACACGATACCCAAGAAATTATGATGCTTAGTATTCCTAGGGATTTTTGGTCAACTGCATATAACACGAAAATCAATGCAGTTTATGCTTTTACATATAAAAAAGGTCAAAATGAGAAAAACGATCCATATTTTTATTTAAAGGAGGAAGTTAGTAAAATTACCGGAATCCCTATTCAATACGATGCTTTAATTAAGCTCGATGGAGTAGTTGAATTAGTTGATAAAATCGGAGGCGTTGAAATTTGTGTTGACAAATCATTTACAGCAAAATATCCAAATGATGACGTCCGTATAAACAAAGGCCCAGGCTGGTATTACATCGACTTCCCAAGTGGCTGCCAGAAGTTAGATGGCTACAAAGCTCTTGTATATTCTAGATTTAGAATGATTTCAAAAGGTCCAAGTTTTCTAGCTAGCGACTTTAGTAGAGGAGCAAGACAGCAAGAAGTTGTTGATTCTATAAAAAACAAAATCCTATCGGATAATGTTCCTGTAGAACAAAAAGCTGAAACCTACTGGGGATTGTTCCAGTCATTAGGTGACACAGTTGAAGTTGGGATTTCAATTGAAGATATGTTAGCAGCTCTTTATTACATTAATACTTTTGATAAAGTCCCAATGAAGGTTGTGCTCGATCCTAACTTCGGTGGTTTAAACCGAATAATTAAGACAGAATCAATTTCCGGTCTTTACGCGATACGCCCTGTTGATAGATCTTACAAGGGTATCCAGTCTGAAATTGGCAAAATTTGGGCATCAAGCGCATTCTATAAAGAGACTCCTGTAATTGTAGTGCGAAATCAAACTGGCGATAAAAATCTATCTAATGACAACATTGCAATTAAACTTAGAAGCGGAACCAATTTCTATAGGAACTTTACAGTCCTTAACGACGCTAAATCTGAAACTTTATTTGGTATAAAGATCTTCGATTTCTCAGCCGGTGGCAAATCTAGAAGTTTAGAATTTATCAAAGATTACCTTGAAGTAGAAACAGTTGAACAATTCCCAGAGAAATATGGAATTAAAAGAAGTGATAAAAACGAAGACATCTTGATTGTAATTGGACCAAACGAACCAACGGCTACACCAACAGAATCAACTGAACCTGTATCGCCAACTGAATAGTTTGTTGTATAATTCAACTTGTTAAAGACCTAAGGAGAGTTCGCATAGTTGGTCTAGTGCACAGTCCTGGAAAGACTGCACCGGTAAAACGGTCGCGAGTTCGAATCTCGCACTCTCCGTGTTAATGAACAAGGAACGAAGTGACGCAGTGAGTTTACACGGAAGGGTACCCGAAGGGTGCACTCTCCGTA
>CAZLRZ010000042.1:0-3834 GCA_964562165.1 uncultured Candidatus Saccharibacteria bacterium | reverse complement strand
AACAAAAAAAAGAAGAGATGATCCCCTTAAAAGAAGAATGGAAAAGACAAATCGGTACGGGTAATCCCGAAGTGACAAAAGCCGATGTATATTTAGTGGTTTCAAAAATTACAGGTATTCCCTTAACTGAAGTATCTGATGTCGAGAAAAAAAGTCTATTAGACCTTGAAAAACGATTACACGAAAGAGTAATTTCACAAGAAGAAGCGATTAAACTTGTGGCTGAATCAATTAGACGGTCTAGAGTAGGCTTAAAAAACCCTTCAAGACCAATTTCATCATTTATGTTCTTAGGTCCAACAGGCGTTGGAAAAACCGAATTATCAAAGGCACTTTCGGAAATAGTTTTTGGAGATGAAGAAGCTCTAATTAGGCTTGATATGACTGAATTCATGGAATCTCATTCTGTTGCTAAATTAATAGGGTCTCCTCCAGGATATGTAGGCTTTGAAGAAGGTGGTCAATTAACTGAAAAAGTCCGAAGGCATCCATACTCAGTTATTTTATTAGATGAAATCGAAAAAGCCCACCCTGATGTCTTTAACATCTTATTACAAATCCTTGATGATGGAAGGCTCACAGATTCTAAAGGGAAAACGGTAGATTTTAAAAATTCAATAATCATAGCTACGAGCAATATTGGTTCAAATATAATCTTAAATACTTTATCTGACATATATAATCATCCTATTAATAAACCAAGTCCCACAAGCTTGATAAGAATGAAATCAGAAAATGCCAATCACATAAACGATAACTTAGAGATTTCAAAAAAGTGGAACAATATGCAAACCGAGCTTAACAATTTACTAAAAACCACATTCAAACCTGAATTTCTAAACAGACTTGATGAAATAATTGTCTTTAAACCGCTTTTGCAAAAGGACTTAATGGCGATTGTGAGATTAATGATTGATAAAACTCGTAGATTATTAAAAGCTCAAAAAATGGACTTGATTGTTAGTGAAAATGCTATCCGAGAAATTGCGAGATTAGGCTATGATCCTCAATTTGGCGCAAGACCAATTAGGCGAATTATTCAAAAACATATTGAAAATCCAATCTCCATCGCCATTTTAGAGAATAAATATAAAGAAGGGTCTATAATCAAAGTGGATTTTCAAAGAGGCTTTATTTTTTCGAACTAATGATTTTATGAAAATATTTCAAATAACAACTTTTTATCATCCAGTTACCGGTGGAGTAGAATCTCATGTAGCGGCACTTTCTAAAGAACTAAAAAATTTAGGCCACGATGTAACTATTTTAACTAGCGATTCATCCAAAGTTGGCCAGAGGATTGATGTTAAGGATGGCCAATTTGAAGGGATTTTTGTGAAAAGATTTTTTACTTGGTTCTCATTAAGCCAATACCACAGGTTTTATCCGGGATTGTTTATTTATTTGTTAAAAAACGACTTCGATATTGTCCATGTGCATGGATTTCGTAAATTTGAAACATACTTTGCTCTTATTGCAGCCAAAATTAAACATAAAAAGATAGTTTTAACTTCACATAATCCATTCCCAACAACAACACGAAAAAGTTTTACTGAATTTTTAGTAAAAGGACACGACTTAACTTTTGGCAAATGGTTCACAAAAAAAATTGATAAAATAATAACCATATTAAAATCCGAAAACGAAGTTTTTGAAAAAAAGTTTAATGTGCCCAAACAAAGGCTCCAAACAGTGTTCAACGGCATTAGTCCAATTTTTTTAGAAGATGGTAACGCAAACGAATTTTATTCTGAATACAATATTAACCCGAACGATTGGAATGCCATCGTTGTCGCAGGTGGCAGAATGAACTATGCTAAGGGCTTCCAGTTTTTGCATACAGCTGTAAAATCCTTACCAAAAGTATTGTTCTTTATTGCCGGTGGAGACGATGGATACTTGTCCACGCTTAAACAACTTTACGCCGATCTACCAAATATTATGTTCAATGAAAGGTACGTTCCTCAGGATAAATTGATAAATATATACGCAGGAGCAGATATATTTGTTTTACCAAGTATTCACGAGGCCACAGGAGGAATGATGCTAGAAGCTCTTTCTCAAGGATGTGATATAATTGCCACCAATCAAGGCGGCACAATTGAGTATCTTGGGAAAGATCTTGGCACCTTTATTAAACCCGACGATGAAGATGCCTGGTTAATTGAAATTAGAAAAAGAGTAGGGAAGACAAAAAAAACAAAAGCAAGAATCACTAAAGCAAAGGCCTTTCTTGAAAACTATAGATGGGACTTATTAACAAACAAAATTAATAAAATTTATAAATCATTATGAAAACAAGCGAAATACAATCTGTTTTAAGTAAAAACAAATACAACTACCCAATGGTCATTTGGTCCGAAATTGATTCCCATAGCCAAATAATCTTAGCTACCAATCCCGAAACTTTTAAGGTTATTTTTGAATTTAAAGATCATAGTTTTAAATCTTTTATTAAAGATCTCGAACACAAGTTACATTTAGAAAACATTTTAGACAAAACTATACTCGGTGACGAATTGGTAATGCCATTAGATGTATTCGAATTTGATGAAAACGATTTAAAATGGGGTGAACTTTCAGAATATATTTTAAAGAACTATCACGAATATACAGCGGATAAGGCCTTAACAAAAGAAATTAACTTAGAATTAGAGAAAAATCATATCGCAGATTATTCAGCTTCAATTTTAGAATCTGTATATTCTTCTATATTGTACTTCCTATTAAACAAATCCACCGAAATTGGTGTTGTAGAAATAATGTTTTTAGGGAACATAGTTTTTGATGAAAGACTTAATTCCATTATCCATAGGGACTTGCCAGAAACAATAAATATCTCAATGGCAAATTTGTAAGTCTTATTGGTCTTTGATATAATTATTTTCGTCTAAATGGCCTCATCGTCTAACGGTTAGGACATCGGGTTTTCATCCCGACAATCGGAGTTCGATTCTCCGTGAGGTCATAAAAAAAAGATCAGCTCGCTGGTCTTTTTTTTGTGACTTTATTTGATCGAACTGACAGTTCGACAATGAAGGGTTAACGAAAACGAATGAAATGAAGTTTGAGTTTACCTGAATTGATACTGAGCATCACAAATTCTAACGAAGCTAAGTGTTTTTTGCGCAGTGATTCTCCGTGAGGTCATAAAAAAAGTCAAACGTAAGTTTGGCTTTTTTTATGCCTTTATTTGAACGAACTGACAAACACTTTAGAACTTACTATGTTGCATAGTCCTATCCCAGATGGTTTTAAACACAGGGCTTGACTCCTTTAATTTAAGCGGTTGGAAGTAAACACAGCCGGACCTTTCGTTTCGATTTAAGAGATCTTCTTTTGAGATTTTGCCATTTAGGTAATCGTTAGTAATGTTTGTGGAGGATATGAATGGACCGCACGAAAGATGTGGCTGCAATTCGATGCTCTTTAATTCTCCGCCATAGTAATAGAGCATAGCGTCCATTCCTTGCCTTGTGGGGTCAGTGTGATTCTGGTCAAATAGAAAGTTGCCTAGGGAATAGATAATTGGCTTGTCTTTATAGATTTCAATGTTTTGAACCCAGTGTGGGTGTGATCCAACAACTAAATCGACTCCGTTATCGATTAAAGCGTGAGCTAGTTCGACTTGAAAGCCTGTAGCCTTGTTAGTGTATTCAACACCCCAGCTCATGTACGCAATTAAGTAGTCAATTGAATTGTCAGTTTTAATTTGTGCAAGCTGTTTAACGCGATCATAATCGACATTGGCATTCATTGACTTGCTAAACCAATTGGTTCCCCAATATGAACTTCCTTTGTTCCAATAGTATCCGGCAACCGTATCTGCCGAAA
>CAZLRZ010000041.1:0-3845 GCA_964562165.1 uncultured Candidatus Saccharibacteria bacterium | reverse complement strand
GCTATTTCAAGCGGAATTGTAAGGTCTTGATCCCACGCTACCGCTTGATCAGTTGTCCCGAATTTACAATATTGATTATTTTCAATAATTGAACTTAAGCACCTGTTATTGCAAATTGGCTTTCCATCTGGACTGTAAACCTTCTCACTCCCAAGAACTATTTGTTGAGCGCATTTAGGGTCAAAAACGACTTCATCGGTATTACTAGAACTAGCCTTAACAATTGGCGAAACTTGCAGAACCGATACTGCTAAAATTAAGAAAGTGAATATATTTAATATTTTTTTCATAGTTATGGAAAACAAGCTATACCAAGTAAAGCACACATCGAATTAACTATAACACCAGCAAGAGCTATAATTACAAAACCAATGATTGCTGATGTAATAATTTTCATTGATTTTTTCTCTTTTTCAGCATCTCCCGCCGCAGTCATTCTTGTAAAGCCCGCGACTATTAAGGCGGCCAATAATCCCAAAGCGGTAAGTGGGAAAATAATTCCAGTAAAGAATTTAATTACTTCTTCTAAATTTTTAAAACGAATCGGAGGCTCAATATCAGTTGGATCGGCTGAAGAAGTTAGGGGTGTTGGCGCTGCTGCAAAAACCAAAACCGATGTAGTCATTAAAAAAATTGAAATTGTTAATAAGGTTTTTTTAAGCATTTAATTAATAATAATATATTAAAAATCATACGGCAAAATACCCAAAACATTAATACCTATCACTCTTAATAATAAAGTAGCGGAGACTAAAACTACAGCCCCTATTATTACTGACATTATGATATCCCAACTTTCTTGTATATCCTTTGGATCTCCTGATTGTCTTAATATTGCTGCCTGCATTATCCTTACGATTGCTACAGTGCCCAAAATACCTAAAGCTATTCTCATTATGGTAGAGATGATTCCATTCATTGATGGGTTTACACAACCTAAAGAGGAATAAACACAATCTATACACTGTCTAAGACATGATGTGCAATTGTTAAATTCAGATGTGTTATTACCAAAAGCTTTACAGCCTCTGTATGCATTTAATTGATCCTTCCAAGACAAATATTCTTCAGGGGTTAATGCATCACCAGCAACACAATAGTATGTATTATTGCCTGCCGTAAAAGTTTTGAATGATCCATCATCGTTAAAATCTCCAGCTGAAGCATCAGGAAAACATTGAATATTTAAACTGGCAATTTCTTCTTTTGTATATGGACCTCTCCTTATGCCCTCTGCAGGTCCATTACCTTGAAAGAAACAATCCTGAATACCACAAGTGAATTTAGGAGTGGCTTCAGAAAACAAATGCCATAAACTTAATAGCTGGGCCTGTTTATATGAAACTGCCCTTACACCATCTTCAACTTCAGAACACTTGCCACCAGTTACGTCTAAACCTGGTTGAGAACAACAATACCTATCTTGAAAAAACCCTGTGTATTCATAAGGCTTTTCAATTGGACAACAAACATGACTCCTAAAATTTTCCAACTCTAACTCGAAGTCCTTCTTAATGTATTCTAAAGGAGCATCTCCTTTTCTGCCAACAGCAGTCCCAGGGGGGCAGTATTCAAGAACTTTATATACAAATTTATCATAATTATATATAGCCCCAATTTCTTCAGTACTGTAACACCACCCCTCTCCATCAGAAACAAATTTATCTTCACCAGCGTAGGGAGATTGAATAAATCCAGCTGACTGAGCATCTTTTGGGGAAATAGATTTATCTTCGGTACAAACAAATTGGCCAATCCAATCTTGACCATCTCCAATTTTGGGAATTGATCTCTTATGCAGAGGAAGAATGGGCTCCTTCACGTTTGAATTATTATAATAAAGACTCCAATCAATTACTTCTGCAATAACTAAGTTATTAACCTGTACATTTAGTAATAGTAAAAAGAATAATATTGTGAAAAGTCCCTTCTTAAGCACTTAAATTAATATTAACTATTAAAAATCATACGGCAAAATACCCAAAACATTAATACCTATCACCCTTAATAATAAAGTAGCGGAGACTAAAACAACAGCTCCTATTATTACTGACATTATAATATCCCAACTTTCTTGTATATCCTTTGGATCTCCTGATTGTCTTAATATTGCTGCCTGCATTATCCTTACGATTGCTACAGTGCCCAAAATACCTAAAGCTATTCTCATTATGGTAGAGATGATTCCATTCATTGATGGGTTTACACAACCTAAAGAGGAATAAACACAATCTATACACTGTCTAAGACATGATGTGCAATTGTTAAATTCAGATGTGTTATTACCAAAAGCTTTACAGCCTACATATGCATTTAATTTATCTTTCCAGATCTCATATTCATCCGGTTCTAATGCATCACCTGCTACACAGTAGAATTTAGAACCTCCGGGTGTAGTAAAGGTTTCAGATACTACAAGGTGTTGATAGTCACCCGATGAAGTATCTGGATAACATTGAATACCCAGGCTATCAATCTGCTCTTTTGTATATGTTCCTCTTTTGATACCCTCCGCAGGTTTTTCACCCTGAAAAAAACAGTCTTGGATTCCACAAGTGTACTTGGGCGTTGCTTTTGAAAAAATTCCTCGCATTTCTTCGCCACTTTGTAATCTTATTCTTGCTTTTGGTTCTACTCCACTATCGTTAGATGTACAAATTTTTGCACCGGCCTTTAAATCTAGGCCCGGCTGTTTACAACAAATCATATTTGTCCCTACTCCATTTTCATATAAATAAGGATAGCCATTTTCACAACAAGAATAAAAGCCTTTTACGAAAGAAAGTGGAGCATCGCCTTTTCTACCAACAGATGTACCTTTAGGACAATAATCTACAACATAGGAAGAATCATAATTGTAAATTGCCCCAACCTTATCTAAGGTAAAACACCAACCCGCGCCCGCTTTAATGAACTTATCTTCACCTGCAAAGGGCATTTGAATAAACCCTGCTGCTTGAGCATCCTTTGGTGAAATAGTTTTATCTTCAGTACAAATAAATTGACCAATCCACTGCTGACCTTGGGCAATGTCTGGTATTGTTCTCGCAATAAGCGGCTTATCGTCATCAAGCAAATCATCTAAGTAATCATATTCTCCAAAATCGTAATCACCAAAATCTTCTTCTGCTAATATTAAGCCCGAACTAAATTGAAGAAGTGAAAATGAAGCAATTAAAATGATTAATATCTTATTTAAAACATTCATTTTATTATATATTCCCACAAAGATTTAAATTCAATTATCCCTCCGGATTGTAATTCCTTAGAGATAATAAGTTGGGCAATTTTATCTTCAAGCTCATCTTGTATTACACGTCTTAGCTCACGAGCTCCATAGATCGGGTCGTAACCTTCGTTTACGATGTCTTGCAATACCTGCTCTGAATAGCGCATTTCAATGCCCTTATCTATAAGTGTAGCTTTAACTTTCTGCATTAGCAAGTTGCAAACTTGGATGAGTTCGATTGGCCTTAGCGGTTTGAACATTATGACCTTATCGAATCTGTTTAGAAATTCTATTCTAAAAATTCGTCTGATTTCTGGGGTAACTGCCCTAGCGACATCCAGATATTTATATCCTTTGTTAATCAAGTCAGCGATTTGGTTTGAGCAAGCATTTGAAGTCATTATAATTATTGTGTTTTTAAAACTGACTTTGCGACCGGATCCGTCTGTTAAGTGCCCTTCGTCTAATACTTGTAAGAAAAGATCTAGAACTTTAATATTTGCCTTTTCGACCTCATCTAATAGGATCAAAGAATAAGGCTTGTTGCGAACAGCTTCGGTCAAAAAACCACCTTCAAATTCTTCATCGTTTGCTTCGCCTATTAATCTTTTTAGGT
>CAZLRZ010000040.1:0-4189 GCA_964562165.1 uncultured Candidatus Saccharibacteria bacterium | reverse complement strand
CTGCCAAAATGAAAAGATTTTTTTCAAGCGTTCCGCCTTGTTCACCAGAACTTATTAGAGATATAACAAGATTCGAAAAAATATCACGGTGGTTTTTCATTGTTTCAGCAATCGAAACCCCCTCGTTAATACCAAATAGAATCTCTGTAAATATTTCTCTAAGTCTAGCGTCATCAAGCTGTTCGGATAATACTTTTATTGCAGCTTCGAGTGAAAGACCGGACTTTAACATAATGCCCATATGCCTAAAGGCAAAGGCCATTTTTAATGGACTAATTTTACCAAAATAAACGCTACCACCTTTCTTTTTAACATATTTAGATGCAATAACGGTACTTGTTTTTAAATTCTTAGCCTCTTCTTTGTTTTCAATTTTATTTTCAACCTTATTCTCGGCTTTTGGTTTTTCCATATTTATATATTGTTAATATTATTCGTTTAATGCTGTCACCCTAATTAATTCCGGTATATCTATAGAACCTTCGCTCAACTTATTGATACCATCTTGAAGTAAGGTAATAAGGCCATTTCGTTCAGTTTCTTTGTACAAATCATCTACAGAAAATTCGCCATTGTTAATAATTGCGCGCATTTCTTTAGTAATTTCCATAATTTCATATAGCCCGATTCTACCTTTGTAGCCTGTGTCTCCACATTCTTTACAGCCCTTGTGTCTAAAGAATTTTTGCCCTTTTTTAATCTTTCTTGAAATATCGGGCCTTGCAATTTCCAAGTCTTCTTCTTCTTCTTTATTCAATGAATATTCTTCTTTACATTTTTGGCATAAAAGCCTAGCCAACCTTTGTGCAATGATTAAGTTAACAGTAGAGGCAACAAGGTAGGGTTCTACTCCCATATCTATTAAACGTGGAATTGTAGTGACAGCATCATTTGTATGGAGGGTAGATAGCACCAAATGTCCAGTCATAGCTGCATTAATTGCAATTCTAGCCGTTTCAGTATCTCGGATTTCTCCAACCATCACGATATCAGGATCTTGTCTTAAAATTGATCTTAAGCCATTAGCAAAAGTTAAATTCCCATTTGGATTAACCTGAATATGATTGATTCCATCAATGTCGAATTCGACAGGATCTTCAATCGTGGTAACGTTCTTTTCGCGTGAATTAATAATTTGTAAAATTGAATAAAGAGTTGTTGTTTTTCCTGAGCCGGTTGGGCCCACTGCCAGAACCATTCCCCAGGGCTTTTCATAGTTTTTCTCTACGGTTTCAAGACCTTTCCCGGTAATACCAAGCCTATCAAGCCCTAATTGTTTTGCATCTTTAGTTAAAAGTCTAATTACAATTTTTTCACCCTTTGTAGTAGGTAGGATTGATATACGAGTATCTAACTTACCATATTCAGGGACTTTAAACGAAATACGACCATCTTGCGGCGAAAAATGCTCATCTGTACGAAGTCTTGCCGAGATTTTAATTTTAAATATAAGTTCATCTTCAAAGGATTTATCAATTAGAAGTATGTCTTTTAACATACCATCGATTCTATATCTAACTAGAACATCTTTTTCGGTAGGTTCAATATGAATATCCGACGCTTTTTGATCAAGCGCCGTAAATACAATATTCTCAAGAAGGCTGCCAATATTAGAAGATTCCCCAGCATTACGGGGAGCAGCCGCTTGAACTTGTGTTTCAACTTTTTTACTTTTTCCGGAATCCATACTATTAATTTACAGGTTTTACACGGAAAAATAAAGACAAAAAAAATCCCGGCCAATAAAGACCGGGATTTAAAATTTAAACCAAAATTTTATCTTTTTACAACGATTACTGGTTTGCCATTTTCTACGCCTGGAGCACTAACTTGTAGTCTTCCACCTGAAGTTTGACATACCCAATAATTGGTTTCTGCTGCTGATCCGGAACTTGGATCAAATGGGATACCAACAATATATTCATCAACCAATGCTTTAGTTGCATCACCCAAGTTTAATAAACCAACGCCTGATCCAACTTGAATTGCTGTTGGAGAAGGTGCTACTGCATCGCATGAAGGAATTGTTACAGCAAATTCTGTTTCTAGAGCCGCTGTTGTTCTTCCTGAATCGGAAGTGTACTGAGTCATTGCATTTAGAATCTGACCTACATCAGAACTTCTTTGTGCGTTCCTTGTATCTGCGAAATTCTTTGCTGGGTTGATGGCAATAAAAGTAATTGCAGTTAAAATTGCAATTAAGGCCACAACCACTAGAATTTCAATAAGGGTAAAACCCTTGAAATTTTTGGCTTTTGCCATATGGTTGGAAAATAAAAAATAAATAAAAGTGAAAATAAATTAAAATAAGTTATTTAATTTATTTCATTACAAGTCTAGAAAGTTCTTTTAGAGATGTCAAATGTTTTTATTTGTTAATTGTAAGGCTAATCGACTTACACCCCTATTCAGCAATAGCTTTAGGCAATTCTTTCCAATTTGTAGTATATCTTTGGGATTTCTTTGTTTGGTTCATCCACCACTTTCTACTTACACCTTCTGCCGCAAACTTAACAGAATCTGAATTAACTTCAAAATTTATCTTGTCAAGAGTTGTCATTAAGTCTTTTTGTAGATACTTTTCATCATTTGGATCGCAAAAGAAGTCATATTGCCTATGGCTTTCAGGGATTAATCCTAAGGAAATCACGCCAGCTTTTTTATATTGATAACCATCTTTGAAAATATATTTTAGTCCTCTTAATGCCTCTTTTATTAATGTAATCGAATTGTTAGTAGGCCTTTCTAATTTTATTATCACGGAATTGTGATATTGAGGCAGACTTTTATTGTGAAAGTTCGTAAGAATAAACACCTGTAAAAACTGAGCATATTCTTTTTCTTTCCTTAATTTCTCACCAATTTTTCTTGAGAAGTAGGCAACTGCTTCTTCAACTTGATCTAGTTTTGTTTGATATTCACCAAATGATCTTGTAAAAGCAATATTTTTTTTAAGCTTTGGGTTTTTCTCGAGCAAATAACAAGGTTCACCATTTAATTCCATAACCAATCTTTCACCGGCAACTGTCATAACCTGTTTTACATATCCGATGTCAAGACTTTTAAGTTCAAATGCATTATTAATATTGTGTTGATTTAAAAACTTTGTATAGGATCTGCCCACTCCCCACAAATCACCTACAGGGAATAGTTTTAAGAATTCTTCCTCGTTACCTAAATGTTCAAAAAAATTAAACACACCAATATCACGAAATTGTTTTTTGGCTAGTTTATTTGCGGCTTTTGCTAAAGTTTTTGTTGGGGCAACACCAATACTTACAGGTATCCCAGTCCATTTAACAATTGTTTCCCTTAAATTTATACAGAACTTCGTTAAATCTGGAACCCTTAGGTTAGTTAAATCGATAAAAGCTTCATCTATTGAATAGATCTCAACATCAGGAACAAATTCAGAAATTGTTGCCATCACCCTATGCGACATATCGCCATATAAAGGGAAGTTCGCTGAATATACATTAATACTCTCTCTTTCCACCAACTCTTTTAATTTGAAAATGGGGGCGCCCATTTGAACACCAAGATCTTTTACCTCTTGTGAGCGAGCAATCACGCATCCATCGTTATTTGATAGCACTACTGTCGGCTTATTTTCGAGTTTCGGATTAAAAACCCTTTCGCAACTGACATAAAAGTTGTTACAATCTACTAATGCAAAAATTCTAGAATTCATATTTTAAGTATACAATATTGAAACAAAAAACTAAGCTCACAATATTCAAACCCGATACAACAACTAATGTAAAGTTGCAATTATTCACTTCTACGATTTCGGCAGGATTTCCTTCGCCCGCAGAAGATTATGTCGAAAATGAACTTGATCTTAATAAAATGATGATCGATCATCCTGCCGCAACATTCTTTGTTAAAGTCAAAGGTGATTCAATGATGAACGCATCAATTTCGGATGGTGACATTCTTGTTGTTGATCGCGCTTTAAATATTCAAAAAGATTCAATTGTGATTGCCTTTTTAGATGGTGAATTTGTGGTAAAAAGACTGTCAAAAGATAAAAAAGGAGTTTTTCTAATTCCCGAAAATCCAAAGTACAAACCAATCAAGATCACATCCGAGATGGATTTCAAGATTTGGGGAATCGTTACTTATGTAATTAAAAATCTAAGTAAATAATGTGCGGAAGATTTACACTCGATATTGATGAAAGATTTTA
>CAZLRZ010000039.1:0-4344 GCA_964562165.1 uncultured Candidatus Saccharibacteria bacterium | reverse complement strand
ACCGGAACGGTTTTAAGTAAAGACGAAGTTCTAAAACTTTCTGACATAATTCTCAAAAACGACCTCTACTTAATATTAGACGAGGCTTATCAGTTTTTAAGTTATGTTGATTTTTTTAGCCCACTTGAAGTTGCCGAATTACGAAACAATATTGTTTGTGTAAAAAGTTTTTCTAAAGAATACGCAATGACCGGGTGGAGAATAGGATATGTTTATGCTCCAGTTGATGTTATGGCAAAAATTGCCTATAACGTAAACACTTACCTATGCCTTTCTCCCGCAACTATTTCAATGTATGGTGCAATTGCTGCGAAATCCGATGCAAGAGGCGAAGAAGCTATGAAGGCTTTCTACAAGGAATTTGTGGAAAGTCGCGAAGTTATTTGCCAGAGGATGGATAAACTAAACAAATTGTTTTCGTATAGTAAGCCGGATGGAGCATATTATCTATTCCCAAAGCTATTAGCCTTTGAAGGTATGACTGCTACAGATTTTTGTAAAAAGTTAGTTGATGAGGCTGGGGTAATTACTATTCCAGGGGATTCGAGCGGTCCGGGTGGGGCAAGGCATATTCGAATGTCTTTTGCGGCAAACAAAGATTTGATCAATAAAGCTTTCGATAGAATCGATGAATTCGCAAACAAATACGAGCTTTTATAATTCACAATAAAATCACAATTTGAGCAGATAATTACGATAGTTAAATAATAAAAATGTCCAGAATATTAATAATTGAAGATGATCCCGAAATTCGCAAGATAGAAAAAGACTATCTTGAGAACAATGGTTTTGAAGTTGTCGTCGCCGCAGAAGGCAAGGCAGGGCTTTTAATGGTTGATACCCAAAAACCCGATCTAGTAATTCTTGATTTAAATTTGCCAAAAATGGATGGGCTTGAAGTGTGCAAAGGCATACGAAAACTTAGCAATATCCCAATAATAATGATTACGGCAAGAACTAAAGAATTTGACGAATCCATTGGATTTGATTTAGGAGCAGATGATTATATTAAAAAACCATTCTCGCCGAAAATTATGGTAGCAAGGGTGAAGGCTCTACTAAAAAGGGCGGGAGACGTTTTTGGTGAAGAAATATTGAATATCAAAGATTTAACTTTTGATGTCGCAAACTACACGTTAACTCGTGGAAAAGAAAGCATTACCTTGACGAAAATCCAATACGATATATTGATTGCTTTGGCCAAAAATGCCGGTAGAGTATTAAAAAGAGATGAATTACTTGATAAGGGGTATAAGGAAGCATTTGCAAACGAAGTCTTTGACAGAACAATTGATGCTCATATTAAAAATATTCGAAAAGCATTGGGGGACAATCCAAAAGATCCCAAATATATTTCTACAATTAGGGGGGTAGGTTACAAATTCTATGAGTAAAAATATTTTTGGAACAATCAACTTCAGAATTTTTATTGCGGTTTTCGTTACTACTTTTGTGATAACCCTTTCAAGCAGTATCTATCAGCTGTATAGATCTAATTTGGCCTTTGACCATTTTCTAAATAGACAAGAAATTGAGATGGTTGACGCCGGATTTATGCGAATCGAAATCGGCAGAGAAAAGTTGCTGAGGCTTGAAATGCTAAATGATGAATTTAGAAGGACTATTGTTACAAACACTTTCATTTCGACATTGGTTGGAGCTATTGCCGCAGTGGCTTCGGCTTTATACACCTCGAAGAACATCACGGATCCTTTAAGTAAAATGGAAAAGGGTATTCAGAATGTTATTGAGAATAAATATCACGGAAGGCTTGAAGAAGAAGGCCCGAACGAAGTCCAAGAATTGATCAAAAGATTTAATCATTTACTTGAAGAGCTTGATAAAATTGAAGCCCTGAGGGCCGATTTAGTATCTGATATTACTCACGAACTAAATACGCCACTTACGAAAATCCAGGGTCAACTTGAGGGTGTTAAAGATGGAGTTTACAAAGCAAATAATGATCATATTGAAAAAATCTTAGATAATGTTGAACAGCTAAAGTCCATAATTGCTAGGCTACAAGAGCTTACTGAGATTCGCTCGGGAAAACAAAAGCTGCAAATCACAAAAGTTGATTTTAAAAAGATGCTAGATTCTGTTGTTTCGGGCTATAAAAACAGAGAGAAAAAAATCAAAATTATAACCGTAGTCGATGAAGGCTTAAAAATTAATGTGGATCCTGCAAAATTCAGAGAGGTTTTAGATAATCTTATCGAAAATGCATATAAATACACAAAAAAGGGGGAGATTGTTATTACTGCAAATAAAGATCAAGTCAGCATTAAAGATTCGGGTATCGGAATTTCTGCCGAAGATATCCCTTATGTTTTTGAAAGATTTTATAGGGTTGATAAATCCAGAAGCGGCGAAACAGGCGGCCTGGGGCTAGGCTTGGCCATAGTTAAAGAAGTCTGCGATGCTCATAATTTTGATATTAAGATTAATAGCGAATTGGGTGTTGGAACCGAATTTGTCATCTTCTTGACTAAGATTGTCAATTAGTGGAATATTATTAATATGAATTTAGGTATATCAATATACAGTCTGTTAATGATAGTCTTTGGCCTGATAGGAGTTTTTAAGGGCTATAAGGTTTTTCGGTTTTATCTTACTATAAGCGCTTTCATTTTGGGGTTTTACATTGGATTCAACATCTTTTCAGGGTTAAACCCTCAGCTTCATATTATCTTTAGTGCTGCATTGGGTGTCATTTTGGGTCTAATTAGTTATGGTGTATATAAATTAGGGATTTTTTTGATTTTCTTTGGTATAACCACCGAAATATCTAGGGGGTTAATAATATATTTGGGGCTTGATTTGGGCACGTCAAAAGATCTAATTATTATCATTTTTTCCTTCATAGTTGGGCTATTGCTAATAATTATGAAAGTTGAAAAAATGATTTTGGTATTTGCAACGGCCCTAGTGGGCTCGGCATACACAATATTCGGAGTATTATCAATTAAAAACGCGGCTCTATCAATGGCTGACGCAAATATATTCCAAGATCTATCAAAGATTTTTTGGGCCGAGCCTTTGTTTTTAATAGGATTTTTAGCTTTATCTGCCATTGGAATATTCACTCAAGTAAAAAAAGACTTGAAATGAAGACAAATATTATCGTCACGGTTTTTATAATCTCATTAATTGTTTTCGGCGTTTTTGTGTATTTAAACGCCCCTCCGCTTTATGATAAATTTAACAACAACCCAAATGTTGGAGTCAAAAGTGACAATGTGGTTGTGTATTTAAAAGGCTCCCGTTTTGTTCCTGATATAATTACGATTAAAGTTGGTTCGAGTGTGACTTTAATCAATAAGGATAATTACGCCCACACTTTGATTGCGAGGGGGTCGTTAAAGTATAATGTTTTAAACCCTGAAGAATCTTATACATATACATTTAATGAACAGGGTGAATTTGGGTTTTATGCAAAATTGAATCCGGCATTTACCGGAAAAGTAATAGTTGTTAATTAATAGGGATTGAGATTTTTAATATCGCTAGACAATTTAAATGCCGTTAATGGCTATGTGATTGCCCCAAGACAATTGGCAATTGCTTTAAGATCAGCTGGGCATCAGGCTAAAATCTTTTGCAGAGTTCCTCCAAAACATTTACTAAAAGGAGAAGAGAAAGATGATTTCTTAAAAATAAGTATCGACACATTTTTTAATCAAAAATTAATTTCCAAGTTTAAACCTGATGTAGTGATTGCAAATAGCAATTATCCTTCGGACATTTTAGCAATTGATTATGCCTATAAAAACAAAGTCCTATCACTATATTACGTCCATTCAAGGATTGAAAAGCTTTTACAGTCGAGATTGTTTTTGGGTGAGTATTGGCCGGACTTTTTAATGAATTCAATCGTTAAGGTT
This sequence comes from uncultured Candidatus Saccharibacteria bacterium, assembly GCA_964562165.1. GTDB lineage: Bacteria > Patescibacteriota > Dojkabacteria > B142 > OLB20 > JAKQLP01. The sequence goes on along the minus strand of CAZLRZ010000039.1, from coordinate 460 downwards.
TTCAAAGATGAATTGAAAAATGTTGATATCATTGTGGCTTTGAGTGAAGAAATGCATAAATACGTTAAAACACTTTTCCCTAATAAAGATATTGAAATAATAAGTAACGGCATTAATTTGGATCAATTTAAGTATAAAGCAAGGAGCATTAACCCAAACAAGACTATCAATTTGTTGTATGTGGCAAATTTCGAGCCAAGAAAAAACCAACTTTATTTAATTGAAGTAATGCGAAATTTGCCAAATAACTACAAATTGCATTTGGTTGGTGGGCCAGAAGATCCAGCATATTTCGCGAAATTTAACAATGCCTTAAAAAAGTATGACAGAGGTAATATCATAAGCCATGGTAAATTAGGCCTTGATAGTTTAATGCCATTATATGAAGAGGCGGATGTCTTTGTGAATTCTTCTAAAATGGAAGCCCAAAGCTTAGTACTAATGGAGGCCATTGCGTCAG
>CAZLRZ010000038.1:1766-4391 GCA_964562165.1 uncultured Candidatus Saccharibacteria bacterium | reverse complement strand
TACTCCAATTGTCTATTTTATTTTTATTGAAATTGTTAAGATACTATTACATAAATATTTAAAATCATGAATAAAATCAAAGGAATAATTGCCCTGAGTAGGATTCTTGAAGTTTTTGACTTTACTTTAGCTTTGACATTGTTAGGCGTGCTATTTTCTCAAGGATGGCTTGGAACACGACTTATAGCTGTATTATTTGCTAACTTCCTAGCCATGACTTATGCGTTTATGATCAACGACGTTGAAGATGCCGAAGAGGATTCGCAAAATCCAAAAAAGAAAAAACGAAATCCACTTTGCAATGGGAGTCTAACTAGACAAGAAGGATTACTTGTTTCAAACATCACTTTGGTTATAAGCTTTCTTTTATATCTTTATATCGCAATCCAAACGGGTTTCACTTTGGTTTTAATTCTCGGAATAATTACTTTAGCTGTTTCCTTTTTCTACTCTTGGCGTAAAGTTAGACTTAAAGCAATACCAATAGTTGATGTGATAACCCATATGTTTATGCTATCAGGCTCAATTTTTTTAACTTCTTATTATTCATATTCACCAACACTCACAACAATACCTCTTATTGCTTTTGTCTCAATGATTTTAATTTCGGCTTATGGCCAGCTAGAAAATGAAGTAAGGGATTTTGACACAGATAAAAAAACTGGCATTAAAACCTTTGCTACCATAGTAGGGATTCAAGCTGCAAGGTTTATTCGGAATGCCTTTTTATTTATAGCAATCCTTTTTGTGCTTTATGTTATATATTCAATAAAAGATTCATTAGGCATTTTAATTAAGTATGCAATTTCTTTTATAGTGTTTTTTATAATACCCTTCATTCTTTATCTTAAAAAAGACAAACGAATTGAACTAAAAACCTGGGTTCAAAGATCATTAATTTACGCAGGGATAGCCACGTTAATTTGGATATTCTTAAATGACAGATTTATTATTTAGAATACTTTGTGAAAGATAAAAATTTTGCCCAAATATCAATTTTTATTATTCTATTTATTGTCGGGGCTTTTGCATTAGGCTATAACCTAACTATTGTCGAGGTTCAAAAGAATGACCCTTCAAAATTAGCGCCTAAAGTTTTGTCGGTTAAAAAAAAGTCCGACCTAGTTACCCCAACAGAAACTAAGCCTAAATCTATTACAAGTAGTGAAGCTTTTTTTGTACTTCAAAATCTGATAAATGAACAATATCCTGATAGCAAAATATTATCCTGCTCGGGTGAACCAAATGCTTTAAATTATATAGATGGGCTTTTCCCAAATTGGAATTGTGAATTTTACTCTCAAAATGGCGGCTTTGATTCAAAAGTGATTTGGAATGAGGGTAAAGCCGAGATATTAACCCCACATCAAATTTGGTATGTTGAAGATTCAACAATAGATCCAACGGCTCGAAACTTTTATAACCCTCTAGAATTTATTGATTCGAAATTTATTTATTCTCAATTAATAATTTCGGGATATTCACCTGAGAAAGAATATTACAAACTAATATTAGGAGATTCAATGAATACAAATGAATATACAAGTACAAAAATCTGGCAAGCAAAAGTGTATAGTAAAACAGGAATTGTTAAAAATGAAGACGGCTCTACTTCTGAGAACCTCCTTAGAAGCGTATTATTCGATGCCGAGACAGGCAAAATGATAGATATTATTTAAATTAATTTTTTAAACCAAGAAAAATGAATGATGATTTAACGAAGCTTTTTAATCCAAACTCAATAGCAATTGTTGGTGTATCTAACGATCCAAGAAAGCTCTCTTCCATTTTCTTTACAAATTTAATAGATGATGGATTTAAAGGGAAAATTTACCCTGTGAACCCAAAATACGAACAGCTATACGGATACAAGTGCTATGCAAAAGTAAGTGACATACCCGAAGAAGTAGATCAGGTTGCGATTTTGATTCCTTCAAACTTTGTGTTGGACGTTGTTAAAGATTGTGCAATAAAAAAGGTAAATAATATTATTATAATTTCGGCAGGATTTGGAGAAACAAGCCCTGAGGGCAAACAATTAGAGAAAGATATAGTTGCAACAGCTAAAGCTGCGGGAATAAGGGTTTTAGGGCCAAATATCATAGGTGTTGTTAATACTACTGTAAAAATGAACTCCTCTTGGATGCAACTTTTTCCAAGAGAGGGGAACATTTCGTTTCTATCTCAATCCGGAGCCTTTTGTACAGCAATTTTAGATACTTCTTTAAAAAGAAATCTTGGCTTTTATAATTTTTGTTCAGTTGGTAACAAGGCCGATATTGATGAATTGGACTTGATTTCGCATTGGTACAAGGACGATCAATCCTCAATAATTGGAGCATATCTTGAAGAGTTATCGCATGGATATGAACTTGTTAAATATCTAAACACTCAAGAAAAAACAAAACCGGTTATTTTATTAAAACCTGGGAAGTCAAAAGAAGCCGTTAAAGCCATCGCTTCACACACAGGGTCTTTAGCTGGAGCATCTGAAACCATCGAGGCCGCCATCAATCAATGTAATATTATTATGGCCGATAGTAGTAACGAACTAATAGACAATTTAATGACATTCTCCTGGAGCAATAATGTTAAAGGGAATAGAGTAGCAGTGATTACCAATGC
>CAZLRZ010000038.1:0-1666 GCA_964562165.1 uncultured Candidatus Saccharibacteria bacterium | reverse complement strand
GCAAAAACAATAATCAGAACCAAACGATTCAGCGAAAAGCCTTTGTTTGCTGTGTTTCTAGGTCAAAAATACGTCGACATTGGGCTTGAAAGACTTTGCGATGCACATGTTCCAGCTTTTAACAGTATTGATTCCGCAGCAAAATCTATTGCGGACTTATACATTTATAGCAAGTTTTTAAATGAACGAAACCTTGAATCGAATAAAAACCTATATGACTTTTTCGAAAAAAGTTTATTTAAAGGCCAATACAAAGATGAACTTGAATCTAAATTAATTGAGAACGAAGTTGTTAGATTACCGGACGATCTAAGTGAAAAACTAGCGACTGAAGCGGGCTTTGTTTTGCCTAAACAAAAACTTTGCCAAACCATCGAAGAAGCTAGGGCATTTGCCAGTCTTTGTTACCCTGTTGTAGTGAAAATTCCAAATGAATTTTTGGCACATAAGACCGAAGAAAAAGCTATCGTGGTCAACGTTTCAAACGATCAAGAACTAACTCTTGCCTATACGGATTTAAACAATACACTTGGAAGATTATTGTTGAATGGTAAACCGCTTATGGTTCAAGAAATGATTTCCTTTGAACAAGAATTGTTTATCGGGGCAAATAGAGATGGTTCTCAAAATGTCTATTTAACAGGTCAAACTGGGTTTGGACATTTGTTAGTTTATGGACAAGGTGGAATTTATACGGAAATTTACAAAGACTTAGCCCATACTCTAATTCCTGCAAGCAGAGAACAAATCGTTAAAGATTTTGAAAAGACAAAACTTGCAAAGATTATTAATGGAGCAAGAGGAAAAGCTCCTTTGCCATTAGATAAAGTAATTGATTCCATTAATGCGACCCAAAAACTATTAAACCTATACCCTCAAATTGTTTCATTAGACATTAATCCCTTATTAATATCTCAAGATAAGGTTGTAGCTGTTGATATCAAGATTTATGTAAAAGCATAAATTCTAGGACTTAGTTAGATAAAAAAATCCCGGGAAGAAATTCCCGGGATTTTTTTAGTTTTTTAAACTTGTGTTATGGAGTTTCTGGGGTAAATGACGCATCCATTTCATAAGTTAGTTTAATTGCATCTTTAACAAATTCAACTTTTTTGATTTTCATTTCAGATGCTTCGCCTTCACTAGTCCCGGTAGCACCACCAGAGAATGCTTCTTGTATGCTTTTTGACAAACCCTGCTTAACATCAGGAGTCATAAAGCTATTTACGATTGGGTCTAATACAGTGTTGCCTAATGAAAGGTTTTCAAAAACTAAATTCCCTTCAATATCATTACTTAGTTCAATTGTAATATATACACCCTTTACATCTTTTGGATCAAAGCTGATTTGTTCTGAAAATTGAGGATCAGACTTTAATGCTGCCGCTAATACGCTAAAATCGACTTCAAATTTACCTGACTTATTTTCAAAATCTAGACCAAAAGCATTTGGATCAACTTCTGTCTCGATTCCACTTACTAAAGTGGCTAAGAACTGTTTTTCGGGAATTGTAATAGAGTAAGTTTGACCATCTGTACCAACCATCTCCGGAGTAATATTTGAAGAAGCTTTTAAGCCTGGGATTTCATCAGAAGTAACTCTTGTTAAAGCTTGATCCTGCCCCTTACTTCCACTTGCAATCATTTGGGCAAAAACAGAAGGTGC
>CAZLRZ010000037.1:0-4828 GCA_964562165.1 uncultured Candidatus Saccharibacteria bacterium | reverse complement strand
TGAAAAATCTCCATATACAAAACTCATGTGAGGGAAAAACGGCGATTTGTTTGGGTATTGTAAAGCCTCCGCTAGTTTTATGTATAGGCTCAAGAGCTGAGGGGACATTTTAATTTGGGCAAAAACACATTGATTAATTGTGTTTGAAAAATTCATTCCAAAGACTTCAACTTCAACCTTGTTCAAAATCTGTGCTATTGCACCAACCTTTTCTATTAGCTCGTCTTCTTCTGCCTCAACCTTTTCTACCAAAGTGATATGCGGGAAACTGGGCGTTTTATACTTGTTAGATAAAGAATTTATTAAATCGGAATATTTACTAAACTGACTTTCTGCAGGGACTAAAAAAATATCGTATGTGTTCATTTGGTTTTTATAATTAAATTGAATAAAAGTTAATTAAGGACTTCTTCTTGGTTTGATGTTATCACCAGTGGGGGACGTAATGCCTAAAGGAAAGTCCTGGTGTTTCTTTTAACAATTTTAAAATTTTATTGTCTACAGGATAAAAAATTGCATTTTGGATTTCCTTGGATTTGTTTTCTTTATCATTTTGGTCAATATAAATGAAACGGTCTGTTCCATTCTGCATTATCGCAAAGCCACACTTTTTATAAAAATTAATTACTTCATCATTACAAAATCCTACTATTGGCGTAGAATTTTTAACTGAAAAATTTTGTATATTAGTAATCAATTTTCGGCCGAAACCTTTCCTTTTAGAAATTGCAACTACAGCACCTAATCCCCAAATTGGATAAGACTTTGCGCCATCCCAAATTTCAATAGGTCTAAGCCTACCGAAAGCTAAAATCTTAGGACTATCTTCGTTTTTAAGCATAAAGACTTCACTATCACCAAAGGCCTTAATACTGGTGGGTCCCCAAAGCGGCTTTGAGTTAAATTCCTTAACACGCCAATTATTAATAACATCTAACTCCTTTTTTGTTAGATCTTTTCCAAGTTTTTGAATAATTTTGAACATAATTTATAAATTTAAAACTATACCCTGGCTTTATTAGTCCTGCATCTTGATTATCTATCTTTTTTAACTATTAATAAAGCCTAATATTTTATATAATCAAGACTATAGCAACAATAGATCCTAATTATGGACGACACAAAAAACAACGCTTGGAATAACTTACACAAGCACTATCAATCACAGGATTGGATAAACAAACCCAACATTTTTGCAGAAGAAATCTTAAAATATCTTAAACAAGATGCAAAAATATTGGAATTAGGTGCCGGTCAAGGTCAAGACACAAGACTTTTTGCATCTAATGGCTATAGCGTAACTTCCACTGATATCTCAGAAGAAGCGTTAAACCTTAATAAATCAAAATTACCTACAGAATTATCAAACAAGGTTAAAATTCAAAAACTTGATATGACTTCAGAGTTCCCTTTTGAAGATGGAGAGTTCGACGTTGTTTATGCCCATTTATCACTTCACTATTTCACCATTGCTACTACTAAGTTAGTATTAAAAGAGATCCACAGAGTTTTAAAACCTAGCGGTCTATTGATTATGCTTAACAATTCTACTTCCGACCCGGAATACAACACCGGGAAAATCATTGAGCCGGATTATTTTGCGATTGAAGATAAAAACAAACGATTCTTTAGCACGGATACTCTCAGAGAATTGATAAAAAATGACTTCGATATAGTATTGCTGGATGATCTAGGCGAAACTTATAAAGACGCTGAAAAAGGGATACATAATTTAATTCGCTTTGTGGGTTCAAAAAGGGCTACAAATCCGGCTACAATGGCCATCCCCTTCACGGGGGCAATTATTGAAAGGAAAACATCGGATGGTAAAATCGAACTTCTGATCCAAACACGTTGGAAGCCATCAAGAGATCCTGTATATTCAGGAACTTTTGAGTTTCCTGCTGGTGCGCTTGATAAAGGTTTTGAAGATGTATACGAGACCTTAAAAAGAGAAATCTTTGAAGAAACAGGGCTAAGATTAAAATCAATTAAAAACGATTCTCAAACAATACATTTTTCGCCCAGAGGAAACGATGAAGCCTTTGGATTCCGACCATTCTGTAATGTTCAGCAACTTAAAAATGGAAAACCCTGGATAGGCTTTATCTTCATTTGTGAGGTAGAAGAAGGTGAAATTAAACCCCAAGAGTCTGAAGCAAAAGATACAAAGTGGATGTCTAAAGATGAGGTTGAGAAGATTTTCCAAAACACCCCTGAAAAGCTGTTCACCTTGGAAGTCCCTGCTTGGGAATATTACTTCAACCAACAAACCGATGGAAATTGAACGAAAATGGTTAATAAAGCAACTACCTAACTTATCTAGTTTCAAGCGTGTTGAATCTGAACGCTACTTTGTGTTTATTGGTCATGGTGTAGAAGCCAGAGTTCAAAAGATAAATGATAAATTTGAATTCGAGCGAAAGGTCGAGACTTCAAGCCTCAGCCGAGATGAAATTCGGTTTGATATAACAGAAGCCGAATTTGAGTTCTATAAATCAATCTCAGGAAAATCGATTCTTAGGGATTCTTATGAATTTTCTAAATCGCCTAATATTTCAATTAAAATCTATCATGGCGACTATGAGGGATTAATGCGAGTAGAGGTTGAATTTAACTCTGAGGATGATGCCAAGCAGTTTACTCCATTTGACTGGTTTGGAAAAGAAATAACAAATTCAGAATTGGGAAGAGATAAAAACCTTATCGGGCTTAATGAAAAAGATTTTAATAATATTCTAGCGAAAATTCGAAGTGTCAATAATAACTAGACAAGCAAGACAAGAAGAAACAAGAGCAGTAACGGACTTACTAAAATCGGAGCATGGTGATTGCAGTAATTTTGATATAAACCGATTTTTAGTTGCAATCGATAATAATAGACTAGTGGGATGTATAAGAACTAAAGACATATCAAACAACTGTGTTGAGTTATCTAGCTTAGTTATTGATAAAGAATACAGAAACTCAGGTATTGGTACTAAACTTGTTAAAGAAATATTACTAATTGAGACTAAAAGACCAATTTACTTATTGTGTATGGATAATCGAGAACATTTTTATAATATCAGTGGCTTTACTAAAATTAAAGTAACGAAATTACCTGAATTGATGTATAACGAGTATTTGAGAGTGGCTGAAAAAATGCCTCAGATTAAAGATAATATTATTGCTATGTATTTAGAATAATGAAAAACGAATTACTAGAAAATGTTGGTAAACATGAAAATATCAAAGAGCCTTGGCTGGGTCTTGTTAAAGATGTTTCAAACAGTATTATGCAAATCGGTGACGATTTGGTAGCTCTTTATGTAGTTGGCTCAGTTGTTCGTGGCAAGGCTGTGGAGAGGCAATCGGATGTTGACTTTCTGGCTGTGGTTAATAGCGATAAAGACTATTCGGAATTGCTTGATAAAATTAAGGCTATAAATAATAAACTGTTTCCGTTTGCCCATAACATAGATATTGATGTTGAGCCACTTAACGAAATTATCAATACCAAGTCTAAGTTTGTAAAGAGGTTTGTAATTCAAACCCAAAGTGTTTTGCTCTTAGGCCACGACATAAGTGATAAGTTGCCAAAATATAAAGTGAACAAAGATTTGGCCAAAGAGATGCTTGCTGATTTTGATAGAGTAATTCAAAAAAGGCTTGAACGCATTGATAGACGAGATGAGCATAACTGGAATAAGGAAATGTGTCGGTTTGCGATGAAAGAATTGCTTAGAACAGCATATTTCTTAACAATTCCAGTTCACTACGAATTTACCACTGAAAAAGAAAGGATGTTTGAGTTAATCGAAAACCATTTGCCTGAGTTCGCCAATGAGTGCATGTTAGTCAAGGAATTATTTTATAAACCGCTAGATGATATTGACCAATTCAGGCCTTTTTATATTGAATTTTCAAACAAATTGAAAATTAGTATTAAATCATTATGAACAATATACAAACCAACTTAATTAGTAAAGGGGGCAGTAACTTAGATGAAGTCGTGAAATCTCTCCAAAAACCAGAATGGGAAACGCTTGAGTACAGCTGTGAAATGCAATATCTACTTGAATTTCTTCAGAATCCCAACAATTATTTACTCTTAGCATATATTGATGGAGAAGTTGCCGGTATGTTAGTGGCCTATAACCTTCAGAAATTAGATGGCAGGGATAAAGAGATGTTATTGTATGAGATCGAAACCAAAGCACGCTTTAGAAAACTAGGTGTCGGAAAGGCTTTGATTTTAAAATTGAAGGAAATTGCCGAACTCAATGGCTCCCATGAAATTTGGGTATTAACAGATGAAGACAACATTATCGCCAACAAGCTCTATCAGGGCTTGGGAATTAAAACTGTGCGATCCGAACAGGTTATGTATAATTATCCTATAAAAAAATAGGCAAAATTGATTGGGACAATTAGCTCCCATAGGCTGGACTATTGATTATAATTGACCTAAACGTTCCTTTTAAAGTGTATTTTGTGCCTTTTTGGATAAAACAGGAATCGTTACTCTCAAGTATTATTGCTTCATTTCCAAAGATAAGCTCTAGTTGCCCCTTAAGTACAAAATAGATTCTGTCATATTTGGCATCCTCTTCCCCTAAATAGTTAGTTTCTTCAGATATGGCAAATGATACATTGGGACTGATTTCTTTCGTGATGTAGTTTTCTACTAACTTTTGTTGGTTAACTTGTCTAATTGTTGCTTCTGATTTGCGAATTATTTTAAACATTTTGTTATTGTAAAAAGTCGAGAGGCCGGGATTTACCCTGCGGGTATCAATTCGGGTAAACTCAAACTTCATTTCATTCGTTTTCGTTAACCCCTCAT
>CAZLRZ010000036.1:0-5140 GCA_964562165.1 uncultured Candidatus Saccharibacteria bacterium | reverse complement strand
ATTATTTCAATTTCATTCTGGACTTTAGAGATTTCACTTGTTAGGCCTTGTTTATTGGCTTGTTTTGCTTTGAGTTCGTTAGAGATTTTTTCGAGATCAGCTTTGATTTTTTCCATCTCCGTCTGATTCTTGGCAATATCAGCATTGATTTCATCAACAGTTCTTGCGTATACAGGGATTTGGAAAAGATTAATGAAAATCAGTATGAGGCATAAAAACAATTTGAATTGTCGCAAAGCCAATTCCTTCATATTTTATTGTAGCCTGTGTAAGATTTTCAATCAAGTCTAATGGTGTTACCCCACCCTTCATAAATATCATTGTGGCTGAATAATAATATTTGCTGTTTTGGATCTAAGGATTTTAGAAGTTTTTCTGTAGCTGTGAGCCTTTCTTTGTCGAAACTTACAAAAGTATCATCCAAGATTATTGGAACTGATTCTTTTGGACTAATAAAACTGATAAAGCCAAGCCTTATTAAAAAGTAAATCTGATCAACTGTTCCTGTGGATAAAACATTTAAAGGATCTACCCAATCGTCTTTTTCTTTAGAAAATATTTCGATACTAAAGTCGTCGTTTATTTTTATATCGCTGTATCTTTGATTTGTTATAAGTTGTAGATTTTGCCCAATTGATTTTGTTGCGCTTTGTTTGAAATTTTTCACCGTGTTTAAAAAGGCATATTTTAACGCCTCGATTGTTAGTTCAATAACTGCATTTTTGTTTTTATAAAATTCCAAATCGGCTTGAAGAATACTTACTTTGTTTTCTTGATCGTTGATATCTTCTTCGTTTATTTCAAAAGCTTGGATTTTCCCTTTTAGATATGAAATTTTACCATTTGCCTTCTCAAGTTTTTCTTTAAGTTCGACAAGTTCTCTCTTTTTTGAAATCAATTCTTCAGCAGATAATTCGATTGCTAATGACTCAGGGTTTAAATAGTTAATATCTAATCGCTCAGCTTGTTTGTAATAATCTCTTTTTGTAGATTCCAAGAGATCTTTAGAAGTTCCCCTTAATAGTCCTTTAACTTCGGATTCATATATTTGCAGTTTACTATGAATATCTTTTTGATCATTTAATAAATCTTCGAGATCAGAAAGTTTTTTAAAATTATATTTTTCATAAAAGCTACTGGGACTTTTTAAATTACTTCGTTTTTTTGCTGAAGCAAGTCTAGAAACAACCGCAAAAGCTAAGAGCACTAGCCCAACAAACAATAGCCAATTTTGATTTAATAAGATCTCTAAAATAATAGCCACTATACCCAAGCCCAATAATATCAGCCACAAAAAGTTCTTTGGTTTTTCCATTGATACCAAGTTGTTTTGATCAATAATTTTTCTACAAGCAATTAAATCGTCTTCAATTTCATCTAAGGGGAAGGGAGAAATTTTCTCTTCACTATCATGGATTAGTTTTTCTAATTCTCCAATTCTCTCTATTCTTTTATCAAGTTCGTCTAGTTCGCCATTGATAACATTGATTTTGGTTTTTGCCTCTTTAATCTTTTCATTCTCCTGTATTAATTCTTCAAGATCCTCTAGCTTTTTATTAAATTTTTTTGCATTCTCTTTTGATTCACCCAAATCATTTTGATCTTGGGTTTGATTTTTTATTTTTTCTTTAAAAATTTTTAAATCCGCTTTTAGCTTTTCAATCTGACTAATTAGACTTGGGATTTTTCCAGGGTTAGCAACCCATCTTTCACTACCCTTGGTTAGGCTCTTTGATTCTTTTTCGAGAGAATCGATACTATCTTGGATTGAAACATCAGAATCGGATTCCACCGAGACATTCTGAATGGCATCCTTAAGATCCCCCTTGTCTTCGATAACTGCGATTTCTCTTTGGGTAATGAAGGCCGTATTTCTATATAGTTCTTTAGAACCCACGCCTATTTTTGTTTTTAAAAATTTGGAGAATTCTGTTTGAGTTCTTATTGTTTTTAAATCATCCCCAATAAGTTCTAGGGTGGATTTTTCAAAATCTTTATTAATGGAATAGTTTTCATTGTTAAGTTCAAATTCAAGTGAGATTTTACCAAGAGCAGTTTCAAACCAGGATTGGGTTTCTTTAACATCTTTGGTTTTAGTTGTGGGATTTAGAAACAACGAATCCACAATTGCCTTAACTACTGTACTTTTTCCGGCTTCGTTTTTTCCAACTATAACGTTAATACCTGGTTTAAAGCTTAGTTCTAGGCCTTTGAATTTTTTGTATTTGTCGATCTTTAACTTTTTTATCTGCATTATTTTTTACGCAATAAATTTACTCCAAGCTGAAGCGCTTCATCTGCTACTTTAGGATCAACTTCGCCTGATTTGTTTTTATCTTGAATGTATTTAACAAATTGACCAATGACTAAATTGCTTGACTGCTCTAGTATTTCGGATTCAGACAATGTCATTTGTGATTCGTCGGTTATGTTGATGTAATAGAAGCTTGTATTTAATTGTTCTTTTAATTGAATAATATCAATGTTTAATTCTAGTTTTTTCAAACCCGTTAGTTTTAAATTTAAAATGGATAATGGATTACTCAACCCTTTTAGCTCTTTAATAATTTCGTGTATATCAGTGATTTTCGAAATGTCTATTTGATGGTTTATGATTTTAATAGAGCCCACTTCAACCTCTTTTACTTCCACAGTTGATTCTTCAACGGTTATATCTAAGATCTTTCCTACATCTTTTTGATCCATTGATAAAATTTCAGGGCTACCTGAATACCAAATGTTTTTGTCCACCTCTAAAGTGTTATGCCAGTCTCCTAGGGCTATATAATTAAAGCCAAAATCCTTTAGCTTTTTTATAGGAATCGCCCTAAGAACCGAAGCTCTACCCATATCAATTGAAGCGTGAATTAATCCGATATTATATTTATAGTCAGGATTAATTTTAATTTTGTTAAGGAATTCTTCGCCGTCGCTAGGCATTTGCATATATCCAACTATGTTGCAGTCCAGATCTTTGATTTGAACATTTGAAACAATATCTTTGTTTAAAACATGAATGAATGGATTGTCTTCAAATTCAGAAGCTAAAGAATTGTACACACTACTTTCCCTATCGTGATCATGGTTCCCCGGTAAAACTATAGTATGAATTGCCTTGTCTGCTAAAAGTTCAAGCTGTTCTTTTACAAAGCTGACCGTAAGCCCTGAAGGGTTTTTAATGTCGAATAAATCTCCTCCGATTAAAAACATATCTACTCTATTTTTTACTGCGAATTCAACTGCCTTCGAAAAAGCCTTTTGAATTGATTTTTTATGTTCAGCCGATTTTTCACCCAAAAAATTAAAGGCAGCACCTAAATGGGAATCAGAAATTTGAATTATTCTTAGTGACATTTGAAAATCAAATATAAAAATTCTAAGGAACAGGAGTTGGTGTAACGGGATCTTTTACACAAACATCATAAAAAATGAAAGTGAACCCCGGCACCCTCAGTTTATCATAACATTGAGTATTCTCATTTATGATCAACTTTAATAGCGAAGCAACAATAGGATACGACAAAAAGAACAAAACAAAACCTATTGCCCATTGAATCATCCTCTTTTGCGCATCCTCAGGATCAATTTTAATAATATATTTTAGTTCGTCATTGTAACTCATTAAATATAATGAGCCATTAGTCACTAACAAAAAGAAAAAAATTAGTCCCCCTAATGCCCAAGCAGTTCCAATTAATTGAACAACCATTAATTGGGCATCTAGTAAACTAGCCGCCTGACACTCTGGATTTGTCGAATTTGCCGAACATTCCCTAAAGTCAGGATTAGTATTTGTTCCTTCCGAATTTATTGGAAGAACCCACACTAAAGTAAGCAATAGGAAGATTGTTATTATTTGAAATGTTTTTTTGTTAAACATCAGACTTTATTTTTTGGACTTACATTCGGCCGATAATCGACCTAAAATATCTGCGTCAGTAACATCTTCTTGTCCTCGTGTATCCGAACAGATTGTCTGATATTCATCTTCACAACCTGTACAGGTGGGATTGGTTGAATCTTCTCTGCAAGCCTTACATCCTAGGGATTCAGGGGCAGAAATACATACTTGAAATAATTCAGGATTTGTTGGTTTTGCTCCAAATATTACAAAAACTAAAACTATACCAACGATAGCTATTATCATAGCAGCCAATCCGAAGAATATAGCTTTAATCGATTTTTGGGCTTTCTCCATTTCGCCTGGATCGCCTTCTGAACGAATATATTTAAATGCAGCTATTAAAGCATAAACAACTGAAATCAAAACTAAACCACCTAAGACCAAAAACAATACTAATTGAATACGACTATTTATATAATCAGTTGCGCAAATCCCACCTTTGCCAAGGAGTCCAAACAATCTTAATATTTCTGGAGGGAATATATTAACTGCTCCGACAAGAGTTACCGATCCAAAAAGGAATACCAATCCACCCAAAAGGATCTTAGAAAGTTTTAGTTTTTTCATTTAAAATAATTAATAATTTAATTTATTATAAATAGATAATTTCAATATGTCTAATGTTATTGCTAATTAAAAATTTTCACACTGACTGGTGCCTGCCCCTGGGTCAATAATATAGTGATAAGTACCTGATTTAAAATTAGCTTCAACATATTCATCCGCCATACTACTAACGTTATCGATGTAACAACATTGAACATTGCTGCCGGTAATGCCAAATTGTTCTTGAGCGGAAATATCCATAAAATAGAAACCTCCGGTATTATCATGACACTGAGAAAGTGTATAATTCCATTCGGTAAAATTCCCAACTCCTATGAAGGATCCGATTACAGATAAAACGGCAAAAAATGCTAGCCCAACTGTGGCCGAAATCCAAACGTTTTTAATTAGGGTGAAGCCTTCTTCCATGGCCTTTTCCATGCCACTCGTGGTGATTTTATAGGCTGCGATTATACTGAATACTATCCAAATGGCTAGTAATCCCATAAAAGCGAAGCTTAATAGCCAGCCAATTCCAGAGGCTATGCCCTTATCAAAAATGGTTGTAAAATTTGGCAAATCTATATCGAATCCTAAACTCGAGAAATCCATTTCGTATATTTAATAATTAATTGGGAACCCACTTTCCATCAATACAACTATGTGAATTATCTTTGTCTTTTTGCGGTT
>CAZLRZ010000035.1:0-5415 GCA_964562165.1 uncultured Candidatus Saccharibacteria bacterium | reverse complement strand
GTTCCGGTAGGATTGTTTGGATTAGTTAATAATACAGCCTTAGTTTTTGGACCTATACTTTTTTCTAGTTTTTCAAGATCGATCTTCCATCCAGCCTCCTCATTAAGACCAACGAATTTAACTTCTGCTTGAACCAAAGCTAATTGTGATAAATGAATCGGGTAACTCGGATCAAAATAGATAATTTCATCTTGTGGATCAAGTAAAGCCATAAATATTGCCATTAAGCCACCCACTCCACCAACCGTCAAACACAATTCATTACTATTGGGTTTAAATCCATATAGCTTTTCAAAGTCCTGCCTAATAATTTCGATTAACTCGTTTTCTACTTTTGGCCCGGAATATTGACCCATTGAAGGTTCCGTCTTTGAAAGCTTGTGAACATAGTCATAGATAAATTGAGGTGTAGGGAATAATGGCGTCCCCTGTCCTAAAGAAATTATATTTTCTTTACCGGCAGCATATCGCATCATTAATCCAATACCAGAAGAAGGAACAACTTGAGCACGTTTAGCAAATGTGTAATTCATTATCTAAGAATAATAATTAAACACTAATTCCCTTTGATTATATCAAATTCCCATAGTCTTAAAAACGCAACGAGTAAATTATTTATACACTTTTTGTCCACCCACTTATCGCAAATATTCGCACCTTATCCACAAAACCATACACAAGGTTACGAAAAACTAGGCAAAAAAGAAACCGGGCCCCTTTTCAGGGACCCGGTATATTTATTTAACCAATTATTGATTAATTGTAGCTAGGTCTACTACTGTCGTAGCTTCCTCTTCTTTCGAATCTACCATTACTTGGTCTTTCCTCTTTAGGTCTTGCAACCTGAACAGTCAAGGCTCTACCGAAGACTTCTTTCTCATGCATTGCTTCAATAGCAGCTTGAGCTTCTTCTTCTGTCTCAAATGTAACAAAGGCGAAGCCTTTGCCCATTGGTTTATAAATATCTACGATCTTACCAAATTGAGACATATGCTCACTTAGCTGATCTTGAGTAACCTCATAAGAGAGATTCCCAATAAATAACTTCTTTTTATCCACTTAAGATAAAAATAAAAAATAAATTAAGGGAGAGAAAGAATATTTCGGAAGAAATAACACTCTGCACCTTTACACTTGTTATTATAACACAGAAATTAGATTTAAACAGCATTTGTCAGCAATTGACTAATATGTAGGTTTGGATTAATAATTAGATATATTAAAAATATACAATGAAGAATAAACGCCTCATTTTGATTGTTTCTTTTTTGTTAATTCTCATAATTTGCTGCGCTATTCTCTATTTGTTTATTAAACCTTCTTGGCTTCCGGGAATATCTTCGAATAACAACGGTTCAACATCTATTGCTGATCAATTAACCCCCTGCTGGTCTGATGTCAACACACCCGTCGTTTCACTAGAAGATAAAAATATAATTGCTGAAATGGAATTTTGTTCGGGAGAAGTTAATTTTACCGAATGCAAAACAGTTACAGCCTCAAGATCAATTCCGCTATCTAGGTATGTAGATGGCTACAAAGGCAACTATACAGAAGACCTGATCTATTCTGCCACTCCGGTGTATGGAGATTATTTACCCAAAATAGATTATATGATCCAGGCCTGTGATTCCAATAATAAAACCAGAAAAAGCGCAGTTAAAGCAAAAATACCAAATCCCGAAAATTTAACGTCAGGAGAATCGACAGGTTTTTACGGTGGTTTAAAATTTGGCTACTATCCCCTAACAAAAGGAATGTACAGGATTGACGGATATACATA
This sequence comes from uncultured Candidatus Saccharibacteria bacterium, assembly GCA_964562165.1. Classification (GTDB taxonomy): domain Bacteria; phylum Patescibacteriota; class Dojkabacteria; order B142; family OLB20; genus JAKQLP01. The sequence continues at coordinate 3,632 of CAZLRZ010000035.1, read as the reverse complement.
TTTTGATGGCGTTTGGTATTTAACGAATAGGATCGAAGGCGTAGAGTTCACAGACTAATAATGGCTTGTACATTAAACAAAAACATTCTGTCCCAAGTCCAAGAAGTAATCCAGATAAAGTCTCTTGTTGAATTAAAGGCAGGCTTTTCACAGCCAAAATGGATTCTGAATGATGAATACATTCTAAAAGTTTGGAATAAAAATCAAAGCAGATTTTATGAAAAGGAGCATCTAATGCTGAACCTGCTTAATGGTAAGCACGAAAAAGTTCCCAGCATAAAGCATTCAAACTTCCCTTTTATTGTAATGAGTCGGTTGCCCGGTACACCACTAAATAGTATATGGGACTCTCTAGATAACAAAGAAAAAGAATCGCTCGTAGAACAAATCTGTAAATACGTTCGTAATTTTTCACAATTAGATTACTCAAATCATCACAAGCATTTTCCGCAAATTAATAATTGGCACACCTGGGTTAAAAAACAGTTTCAAACGAATCTTTTTAACGCACAAACCCTAAATCTTATAGACAAAAAGACCGCAAAAGAATACACCGATCTCTTCAATTCTCTTGAATTCTCATTATCAGAAAGCAATATGGGGATTATGTATTACGACATACATTTTGGGAACTTTCTAGTTCAGGATGGCGAAATTTCAGGGATAGTGGATTTCGAAAGAGTCGAATGGGTTTCAATTGACTATTGTTTGAATTGGATTAACCGGATGAATAAATTCAACCAAGAATATAATTTAAGTAATAAAGACGACATGATTTTTAACCTTTTCCAAAAATATTACCCTGAAATGTTCGCCTTTAAAAACCTCGAAGAACGGCTTGCAGTTTACGAACTGATCTCCAACCTAAGAATAATGATTAATAAAAATATTTAGTATAGAATATTAATTAATAGTTAAATTATTAACATAAATTTAATGAACGGAACTAAACCAGAAACCAAACAAGAGGCTAAACCTCAAGAAAAGAAATCCAACACAAAAAAAATACTTTTAATTGTTGGCGGTATTCTATTGCTATGTATATGCTCAATCGTCATTTTGGTTGTCGTATTAGGGGCCGTAATCCCAAAAAATCTTGGCACGATTGAATATGGAGGTGGCAACACAACACCTACGGTTACAAATACAGAAATAGAAAACTATGGAACAGTCGAGAACGACAATCCAACCTGCTCACTTCCTAAGGTCAACTACAAAGCGAACGCCTTCTCTATTGGGGTTCCAAAGGGTTGGCTTTATTCTGTTGAATCGGGTACGGTCTCAATAAAATCCGATGAAACAAACACAACCGCGGCATTTTTATACACCGCCAAAATCAATGACGACACCACACCAGCGGAATTCATTGAAAAATTCTCAAATATATTCAATTTAACAATTAAAAATGTAGGCGGGACATATTCACTCGAAAACATTACTTCTAACGAAACCTTTGCTCAAGGCGACATCAAATCCACAATCGGTAGCGATGTGATGGAAGGTCTTATGAAAGTAGAATTAGATGGAGGTTTTGTAACTTTAAGATCTTATTGGGCTCCAAAAAGCATATATCAAGGACAAAAGGCCCTGCTCGAAGAAGTTGTAGGCTGTTTTGCCAGAACCAAAATTTTAACTGACGATATTTTATCAGGGGAATATTCTGAAGAAGGCGTTCTTGAAGAATCCGTTTCATCAGGACTATCAGAATACAAAGGTAGATATTTTTCTTTACTTAAACCTTCAAATTTTAACGTAACCGCCGAAACCGATAGCGGAATAGATACTACACGATCAGACGGCAGCGCAGGCTTCAGTTACGCTTACGCAACAGGATTCACGGGCTCATACACACCAAAAACCTGGGCCGAAAAAGCATTACCACAATACGCAAAAATCTCAAATTTATCACTTTCTAACGAACAAAATGTCCCCTCAAACATTAATGGACAAGTTATTAAATCCTTTGATTTTACCGGACTCTTAAACAATTCAATAAGCGTTCGCGGTAAAACCACAGTCGGCATTTACTCTACCCCGTATATAGGATTTGGAGATCAATGGACATCCGCCTTCTGGGGAATTCAGATAGCAACTCCCGCACAATGGGCCGGAGCTTCCGCAACACTTCAGCAGATGCAAGATTCCATAACGATCATTGATATCGGTTCAACAAGAAAAAACACCCTACTCCCCCCAAATAGACCAATGGAAGATTATAGCGGCTCAAGCATCACATCAAGCTCAAGTTACTCTGACGAAAAGGAAAAAACCTCAGAAGAAAATTGGGCCGATGGAATGCGGGGCTATGAATCCGTCACCTCACCTAGCACAGGACAAAGTTACGATGTCCCCCTAAATTCTTGGAGCTCATATGGTCCAGAAGGTCCTGGGTATTATAGACAGCTTCCCAATAACTCATTAGAAAAATTACAATAAATTTTTAACAAAATAAAATGACCGATAAAGAAAACTTAATAAATGACGCTCCAAGCGATGAGGAGATCTTAAACCCAGAACCTATTGAAGCTGAAGAACCTGAAGCGGCGGAATCATCTGATTCAGCTGGCTTAGACACGGAAGCTATTGAGACCCCCACCGAAATTGCTCCAGAGATCTTACCTGATGAATTAAAATTAGACGATATTAAAAAACCTCTAGAATCAGATACAAAAAAGGTTCCCTTTTACAAAAACAAGTTTGTAATAATAGTCGCAGCTTTACTGTTGTTAATTTTGATTGTTGGAGCAATTGCCCTGTTTAAAAAGGGAGAGTCAAGCCAAGTTACCAATGCCCTAATAACCCCTACAGCATTCCCAAGCACGGACTTAACAGAAACCCCTACTGTTTCAACAACCACAACACCTGTTTTAGAAAATGAATATTCTACTTTTAGTAATGAGTACGTCAGTTTTAAATACCCAAAGAGTGCAAAAACAGTTGTATATACTGATAGCAGTGATTTTACAGATAATGTCTACCCTGTAGGCGTAATAGGTTTATCTATTACCGCAAAAGATTACGATTTAAATATTAATTTACCTCTAGGCGGCTTTGATTGGGGCAATTATATATATAATCCATCAAATCCAAAATCACTACGTTACCAAGAAGGTGGTGGCGTTGATTTTACAACAACTCTTTCAGAAGAACCTAAAATCTATAATCTAACTAACAATTTAAGAGCAATCTCATTTAAAAAAGAAAACAAAAATTATTTTGTATTTAATAATAGTTTTAGTGACAATTTAACGGTTGAAGAAAACAGGAATAGATTTTTTGACACAACCGGAACAACAGTTTGGACAAATAAAGAGTTCAAGTTCTTAAAAGGTTTTGATAAAGATGGAAACGAAATACCTGCGAGTATTGAGTATGATATGTATATAATTTATGTTAACTTTCATTCTGAAACCGAAACTGTTCACGCTCAGTTCGTCCAAGACTTCAACGAATTGATGAATAGCTATAAGTTCTTGAAATAATTAGGGTCTGTATTCCTCAGCAATGCTGACAACCTTGTTATCTACTACGTGGAATTTGAAAAAAGGTGTATATGATGCGTTTATCAATTTACATTGATCCTTTAAGAAGTCCGTTATAGAAATCTCGTGGGGTGTAAGTTGATCGTCAAA
>CAZLRZ010000034.1:0-5569 GCA_964562165.1 uncultured Candidatus Saccharibacteria bacterium | reverse complement strand
ATTGATATACTTGCAGATTTAGTAAAACAGGTCGGCGGCGATAATATCGAAGTCATTACAATAATTCCGCAGGGCGTTGACCCACATAGTTACGAACCCAGCGTAAGCGATCAGCTAAAAATCAACGATTCTTCCGCCCTAATATATGTTGGGATGGGCTTTGATGATTGGGCAGTCGATCTTACAAAAGGAAATGATAAAATTACTCTCTTTGATATTTCTAAAGAACCGACCCTAAAATTAATTGACGACAATCCACACTACTTTCTATCTTTAACTAACGGCGAGATGATGGCTCGGGCAATTGCAAAAGCAGTCGGGACTATAGATTCAGAGAATCTTGAAACCTATATTAATAACGCCAATAATTTAGTGGCAAAAATCGAAAAAGAACGTGAAGTTGTTCTAAACAAATTAAATCAATTACAAAACAAAAAAATTGTTACAGAACACAATGCCTATCAGTATCTTTGCGCTGATTTAGGTTTGGAACTTTTAGCCGTAGTTAATAAAGACAATTCTAATGAGGTCCTTCCACAAGATTTAGCACAAATAAATCAACTAATTAAAAATAATAATATAAAATCGATTTTCGGAGAATTTGGAAGCGCCTCCGCTACCATAGAATCAATTGCCTCAAACAACAACTTAACAATATACAAAGTAGATGCAGAAGGTTTTGGACACAACGAATATTTGGGACTAATGCTGTATAATGTTGATGAGATTATAAAAGGCCTAGATTGAAAGCAGCAATTCAAATACAAAATTTAACAATATTCCAAAGTGGGAAGATTCCACTAATTCAAGATATAAACCTGGAAATCCCTGAAGGAGAAATCACCTATGTTTTGGGAGGTAACGGCTTAGGCAAATCTACACTTATAAAGACAATCATTGGACTGCAAAAAAACTACACAGGTAAAATTAAAATTTTTGGCGAAGAAAACACACAAAAAGTAGTTTCAAAAAACATTAGTTATCTTGCACAGACCTCTGTTATTAGTCGGGAATTCCCTATCACGGTTGAAGAAATAATTAATTTAGCTTGCGACAAAGGTAAAGAATGTCCATACGATGTTAGTGGCCACCTAAAAACTTTTAATGCCGAAAAGCTAATTTACAAAAAAATCGGGGAACTTTCCGGCGGTGAATTTCAAAAAGCTCTTATTGCAAGATGCTTAATTGGAGACAAACCTATTCTGATTTTAGACGAACCATTTAATAATCTGGATCATCAAAGTGAAATAGATTTGATCGCCTTATTGCGAAACCTTTCCAAAGAAAAGAACAAAACAATAATTCTTGTCACTCATGACTTGGGGATAATTGATGAGAACGCCGAAAACTGCGTTCTTCTTTTGCATGGTAAGACCTATATGGGTAAGGGGAAAGACGTTATTAACAAACATAAACTAGAAAGAATTTAAAAATGGATCTAATTGGATTGTTACAAATGGAATTTGTTCAAAAAGCTCTTATTGGCGGAGTGATATTATCAGCGATTACTGCAGTTTTCGGCGTTTTTGTCGTCTTAAAAAAAGAAGCATTTTTAACTGACGCAATCGCTCATGTATCCATTGCCGGGATAGGCATTGGCTTATTGCTGGGTGTTTATCCACTAATTACGGCCATTCTTATTTCAGTTGTTTTTTCAATAGTTTTGACGTTTTTCAAACACAGATCTTCTAATTCAAACGATTCTTTAATTGGAATTCTCTACTCGTTTATATTTTCTATTGGATTAATTTTAATTTCATTAAACAAAGGCACACGAACCGATATTGAAAGCTATTTATTCGGTTCACTATATTCAATTTCATACACTGAAATTATTATGAGCGCCCTGCTATTAGCAGTTCTATTGATTTTCTTGGCGTTAAAATACAAAGACTTGCTGTTTTCGATTTTTGACTACGAAGGTGCATATTTAAAAGGAATCAACACAAAACAATTAGAATACGTTATTAATATTTTATTAAGCATTTCAATAATTGTAGGTATTAAAAGCGTAGGCTTGATTTTAGTGACCGCTTTAATGTTAGCGCCTGCAAACACTGCAATTAATTTATCAAAAAAATTCAATCAGGTAATTCCACTATCAATTATCATAAGTATCTGTACTAGTATTATTGGAATATTGATTTCGTTAGTTTTTAATACGCCTGCAGGCCCAACCATTGTTATAGTTTCTTCAATTGGCTTCTTCCTTTCTTTAATAAAAAAACATCTATTTGCTAAGGCAACAAATTAAAATTATACTTTTAGTAATTTAATTTTATTAAAAGAAAATCAATGAAGACTTTAGTTAAAATCCTTTTAGGGGGAGTTGCTGCAATTGCAATAATTATTCTATTCGCTTTGAGTTTACTTCAAAGCAATCAAATCAATAAAATAAATACCGAACTTTCACACATTTCTGATCAAATTGCTGTACTTTCAACGGTAAAGATTCCAGCCACTACTACACCAACAGATGTAAACCCCAGTGGAACCGTTGAGCCAACGAATGCTGCCGAAACCATCAAAGTTAAATTGTATTATAAAAACACAAAAACAGATCCCGAAATGTTAAATTGCGAAGCTGATACTTTTGTTTATAGAACAATTCCAAAGACTGCGAAAGTCTTAACAGACACCTTAAACGCCTTAATCACGAATAAATTAACTGCAGAAGAAAAAGCATTTGGATTATCAAATCCATTTGAAGATCCAGCCTATACCGATAGACTTGATAACTTCAGCATCAAAAGCGTAAGTGTAAATAGCGCCGGAGTTGCAACAGTCACTTTAGATGACCCAGACTACTTTACCAGTGGTGGATCATGTAGGGTCTCAAATATTTCTACAATGTTTGAATTAACATCAAAACAATTCAGCACAGTAGATGATGTCCAGTTCTTGCCTTTAGATGTAATGCAACCATGATTTCCTTGAGCTAGAATTCAAGCTCGCAATCTAATATAATCGAAGGGTATGATTTTATACCCTTCTTTTTTATGATTAAACCTAACAAAACTTCGTTCTGGGTAATTCAGATGATTAAGCAAATCATCCCTTTAGTTTTATTCTTTGTTATTTCAATAGTATTTTTTGGGCTTACTTCAACCGATTCTTCTCAGTCAATAATGTTTGCTACCTTCATTATAATTGGGATATTGCTTTGTTTATTTATACCTTTTTTTATTATTGAAAATTATTTCAGATATAAAAAGGAGTCATATCTAATTGATGAAAAACAAATAACATTAATTACAGGCGCTATTTTAGCTGATAGCAAAACATCCCTCCCAATTAAGAATATTACCTTTGTTGACCTTGTGCTCCCCTTTGTCGAATACAACCTTTTTCATACAGGATCAATAAAAATCACCTCTGCTGGTGCGGGCATTGAACAGTCTGTGGTTACAATGAGGCATTTAAAAAACTACCAGGAGATTCACTCGGAAATACTTAAACAAATGAAGGCCAACGGATTCAGTATTAAAAACGAATCGTTAAAATTAAAAGCAAAGCCGGATACAATTGGAATTCTATTAAACATAATTAGAAAAACTCTCCCCGGAATAATCACTTTGTTAATAATGCTATCAGTAATTGGCACTGGTCTTTTTGCAATTTCAAAAAGCGCCGCTATTCCAATTCTACTAGTTTTAGTCTTTATTTTTATAACCGTTTTATCAATTATTATCAGATATTTGGATTTAAAAAAACGTGAATACTTAGTTTATGAAGATTCCGTCAATTACAAAAAGGGATTTTTAACAAAACATAGTTCCTTCATCCCTGTAGAAAACTTATCTGATTCAACATCCAATCAATCCTTTCTGCAAAGGATTTTTAATGTTTTTGACATAGAAATAAGTTCAAAAGGGATAGCAACCGAGATTAAATTTAAGAACTTAACACAAGGACCGGAAATAGAATCCGCAATCGACTCAATAATAAGCAATTATCAACACGAGAATATTAAAGTCGAATCTAAAATAATTAACAGAGAAGAAAGAGAATGGCAACCCTCAAGCTTTACGTCAAGTTTGAAAATGAATAAGCTCTCAACAGTCATACAGGCTTTATTTACATTTATTTTAGGAACTCTCTTTTTTGTCGGTCTTTCTGGTGTAATAACTATTATAGAAGCAGGTGAATCCTTTGATGGATTATTTTACTTTTTCTTAATCTGGACTAGCTTGGCAATCGGGCTTATACAGCAATTTATAAACATCTTTGCCACTACATTTAGAGTTACAGAAAACAACATAGTCGAAGATTATGTCTTTTTTTCCAAAAGGAAAAAGGAATTTAATATCAAAAAAATTACAGCATTCATAATTACTAGGACAATATTAGACAGACTTTTAAATACCTGTTCTATAAAATTTTTATCTATAGGTTCGGGTTATGACATTACTTTTAAAACCATTAACTACGATGAAGCTTTTATAACGGAATTAAAGAAGAAGTTTAGTTTTAATGACACTGAGCAACCTATTGATACATTAAGGTCAAATTTCACCTTCACCAAAATGATTTTTGATAATATTGTCCTTTTTATCTTTTACTTTATCTTGTTGGTGATAACCGGGGTAATTTATGTATTGATTAATTTTTCTTTAACACAAAAAAATTATTCAGTTCCTGAAAACTTGCTACCCCTATTTTTATTCATTGCCATTGGCCTCACCGCTTTTGTCTTTGTAATATTCCTAATTAAGGCTTTATACAATTCTTTTTACCACCCAAAAACAAGATTAAATCTCTTTAAAGATCGTTTAGTTTTAAAGAAAGGCTTGTTAACTGAAAGTGAATCTTATACAAGATACGAAAACATCAAAAATTTATCTGCTATTAAGTGGCCAAAGGTTAATTCTGGGAAAATTATCGTAACTGCAGCCGGTGACCAAATCATTCAGCAAAACAATAACAACAACCAACAGAATCAAAACACTAATGCCAACTATCAATCAGGGATTGCCTTCCCAAACAAATTCATCCTTGAATATTGCGATAATCCACATCAGATTTTAGATTTGATCGAAGAATTTATCCAAGGCAAGATAACTTCCGTTGGATATGATCGTGGAAAAGAGCTCGCAAAAACCTCTCACGAAAACATCATCTCAACCAAGTCTGCATACGCTAACGATTTATCACTAATGATATTTTTCGGATTATTTTTATGGGTAATAATTCCATTCATTCCCCTTTTGGTAATTGAATTGAACAATAGAAAATATATTATTCAAAATAACAGGGTTATAAGTTTTAGGGGGATCATTAATATCACTAAGACCTCTATTCTTTATTCAAAAATTGACAATATAAACATTCAACAAATTTTTCTTAATAAGATTTTTAAGAATTCTACAATAACCCTTGAAACAGCTGGGAGTTTAAGGCCGGAGATGTTTCTATACAATCTAAAGGATGCCGAATCAGTACACAAAACAATTCAAGAGAAAATTAAGGTTTATTAATTTCTTGTATTTGTTAATCTAAATGTAATAGAATTTATTAACTTCTTAAAAAACCAAAAATGGCAACAGAAAGAGTAATTTCCAGCAAGGTT
>CAZLRZ010000033.1:2600-7030 GCA_964562165.1 uncultured Candidatus Saccharibacteria bacterium | reverse complement strand
GCCACAACAGGGAATTTTACATCCTTAAGGGCTAATCCTTGGCCGCCCAATGAGTTTAAGCCTAAAACACTATACAAGTGGCCGGCCATATGGTTAACAGCTATTAAGGGCTTGTTTTCCGCTAGCGAAAGCTCCTTTGCCTTGTTGATTCCAACCTCTAGGGCTATGGCAAGGCCAGGACCGTATGTTACAGCTATTGCGTCCATATCTTTTAATGTGATTTTTTTGCCAAGAATTTTGCCTGCATTAACAAGAGATTTTTCAATTACGGGCTGAATCCTTATTAAATGCTCTCTTTTGGCAATACTGGGGACTACTCCACCAAATTCATTATGCAATTCAACTTGAGAAGAAATTACGTTTGATAAAACACGCATTCCTTTTATTACAGATGCAGCAGTTTCATCACAAGAGGTATCTATACCCAAAATCATCACTTCGTTTTTACTCTTCATAGATAACAACCCTTCTTTGGTCAAATGAGACATAATCAATCTCGATATACAATTTGAGCATCTCAACATTTTCGGAAATCTTATCGAGAGTATCTCTGGCCATTCCAGCCCATTCTACTGCAATGATATTCCCAGCCTTAAAATATTTTTTAATGTTCAGATCTAAAAATTCAGCAACACTTTCTAATCTCCAAGCGTCTATGTGAACCAACTTGCCTTCCAGGCTTCTAAACTTGTAGGGGTATTCTTTCATTATTGTGTAAGTAGGCGAATTTATTATTTCAGTAACTCCTACCGAACGGCCAATACCTTTTACAAATTGAGTTTTTCCGGCTCCTAAGTCAGCATTGAATAATATTAGTATGGGGCGATTTTCTAAAACGGATTTAAATTTATTAATAATTTCATTGCCAAGATCTTGCATTCCGGCATCCGAAATTACTATTCTCTCGTCAATTTTTTCACCCCACAAAAAATCACCAACTCTTAAAATCTTCAGGTCTTCTTTTGTGGTATCAATTACTGTAGACGGTGGATTATGAGGCAACTCGCCTGCATCTAGGATCAAATTGATTTGACTAAGTTGAGTTTTGTTTAAATTGTTTAAAACATCTTCGATTGTGTATGGCGTCTTTTTTCCTGCAGAATTAGCCGATGTTGCCGTTAGCGGGATTTTAGTTTCAGCAATAATATCTAAAGCCAGTTGAAATTCAGGGATTCTAACTCCTAAGGTTCCCGATTCGGATTCAAGCCTTTTATCGAGCAAATGCTTTGATTTTGAAATTACGGTGATTGGGCCAGGAAGGAATTCTTTGTAGAATTTTTCTGCAGTTTTATTAATATCAACATATTCACGAGCCATGTCGATATTGTTTACTGCAATCGAAATAGCTTTACCTTGGGGTCTTTTTTTGTAATCTAATAATTTTAAAACCGCATCAGAATTTGTAGCCAGCACTCCAACACCATAACAGGTTTCAGTTGGGTAAATAATTAAGCCCCCTTCTTTAAGAACTTTTACAGTCTTTTCGATAACTGTTTTGTAATTTTCTTTTGAAATTTTTAATCTTTCCATAATTTCCTATTAATGCACCCTAATTATAAACCAGATTGGCCTTTTTTAGAATGGACAGGCAAATTAAGCCGCTTTCGCTTTAGTTTTTTTACCTTTATATTTATTCACAAGAAATGAAATTAAGGCAATAATTCCAAAAAACCCTAAAACATAAAATATTGAGAAGTAGGTGTTAAGGATCGATCCGATGAACACGGCCGAAATAAACCCCCAGTTTGAAGAATGAAAAAATAATGGATAATCCTCTGATTTTGTTTCTTTATACCAGTTTGAAATTTCAATTAATCCTATTACAAACCCCATAAACAAGGTAGGTAGTAACAATAGATTGTTTGAACTTACTAAAAAGAAACTCAACAGAACTAAGGTGAAAATTAAATACAAAGTGTCTGGTCTGATTTTCCAATATTTAAACAGAAATGTATTTTTAAAGATGTTTAATAAAAGAATTGGCAAATACAAGGCAGGGATTAAATATAAAAGGGAGTAATCCTGCGACATATTCCTAATAATATAGATTGGGAAAAGTACCCAATAAAAAGCCTTAACGGCCTCGGCAGAAAAAATGGTCCAATTAATTTTATAAACATTTAATATTCCAAGGCTGTAAACCTTAGGAATAATCCTATCCTGCTTTGATAAAATGAAATTCTTACTAACAAGGAAGTAAAAGAATATTGCTGAAATAGCCAGTAATATCGAGTAGTAGTTCTGAAGATTTTGAAACTGATAGGTAGAAACCAGTTTGCTAATAAACAAAGAAAGGCTAAGGCCAGCAAATGCAAGGCTAGGGTTTAAAAACTTTTTGTATTTACCAAGACGGAAATCAGTATTTGGCTCTTCAACCTTGAACAAAGCAAGATTAAATAATTCTTTACCTATTCCGAACAAGAACACTGTCAAAACCAAAGTATTAAAGCTTAATGCCCTATTAAAGAGAATTAGTACTAAGAAATATACGGCAAAAGCCAGTAAAAACAAGAATACAAAGTTCTTCCCTTGCAACCACTTTTTATAAATGAAATATGCGACGTTTCGGCCTATTGGCCTAAGTAAAAAGACAATCGCAACAAGGATCAAGGAATTTAGAGATGAAAACAAAAATACCGGCAAGGAAAACAAAAATAAAAGGTCAGCAACCTCAAATAAAAATACCGATAAAATGAAACCAATTCTTTTAAACATAATTGTATTTTATATCAATTCCATAAAATAAAAAAGGAAACCCCCTTATTCATTACACCTATATTGTGTCTTTGAACAAAAGGGGGTTATATTCAGAAAATTGTACCCTTCAGGATTATTTCTTTGCGACTTTATCCTTGAATTCTTTACCAGCTTTGAAGACTGGAACTCTTTTTGCAGGGATTTTTAAAGCTGCGCCAGTAATAGGATTTCTCCCATTTCTTGCTTTTCTATCGCTTACTTTGAATGTACCGAAACCTGTTAGGGTTACTGTATCACCTTTTTTGACTGTAGTTACGATAGCTTCGACGATTGAGTCGACTGCTTCGGTTACTGCCTTTTTGGTGAGACCGGTTTTGCCAGCTACGAAGCTGACTAAGGATGCTTTGTTCATGTTAATGACACCTCCTTTCCTGTTAAGTTTTACCTTCTCAAAAATATTAATTCGTTGAGATTAAGGTGCTGCTTATAAGATTACAAGCAGTCTTTTAAATTAACTAAACTAAGTTTGCAATATTTATTTGGAAATGTCAAGCATTTATTTGCTAGTAAAGGGTTTTAGAGATTTTCAACGTTATATTTTAAATATATAAGCATCAACCCGAATTTTGGTCACGTCAAATCGGTTGCCAAGCAATGCCCACGCATCTTTATTATTTACCAGCAAGGCTTTAGGCCAGCCACATTTTTTAATAAAACCCGAAACCCCACGTGTGGATAAATGATTTATTTAGAAGAATTTAAGAATTTTTAGAAACTTATAAATTTATCAACTCTTTCGATTTTTTTAGCTTTTCCATCTTCGAGTTCAATTAAAACCGCATTTAAAACCATCTCTCCATGCTCTTCTATTTCTGGAGACATTTTAAAAGGGTATTTAAAATTATGGATTGCATTATCAAATTTGATCCAAAGTGAAGCATTTAAGGGGCCTGCCATTCCGACATCTCCAACATAAGCTAAGTCGCCAATTATTCTTTGATCGGCAGTAGGCACATGTGTATGTGTTCCAACAATTGCTGAAACTCCTCTGTCTTTTAAATAACCTGCCATACAAAGTTTTTCAGCGCTTGATTCTGCATGAAAATCAATTAATATATTCAATTCTTTAAAAGCCGGGTCATTAAAGTTCTCTAAAAGTTCATCCATTGTCCAAAAAGGACTTCTAACATGATCTCTCATAAAACTTTGACCCAAAAGGTTAACAACAAGGAGTTTGCCTGCAGGGCCTAAATCAAGTAGCTTGTATCCTGACCCTGGAAGCTTTTCCGTTTTCTCATAGTTATATGGTCTGATAATTGGGAGAGATTCATCTTGAAGCTCATCAATAAATTCTTTATTGTGCCAAACATGGTCACCCGAAGTGAAAAAGTCGATTCCATAGGAAATCAGCTCTGTTAAGACATCTTTTGTAATACCAATACCATGGGCGGAATTCTCGGCATTTGCGATAACAATATCGGGCATATATTTACTTTTTATTGCTGGCAATAGTTCCTTTACGACCTTTCTTCCGGATCTTCCTGAAACATCACCAATAAACAAAATTTTCATTTTTTTGATATATAACAGATACATTGTACTATATTGTGGTAGTTTTATGTTAAAATTAAGGCATGAAAAGAAAAATACTCCAAATCGGTGATTCCGTTTTGGAAAAACGATCAAAAGAAGCAGACTGGAAAGATCCAAACACTCAAAAATTGATTGATGAT
>CAZLRZ010000033.1:0-2500 GCA_964562165.1 uncultured Candidatus Saccharibacteria bacterium | reverse complement strand
ACGATCAAAAGAAGCAGACTGGAAAGATCCAAACACTCAAAAATTGATTGATGATCTTCTGGCAATCTGCAAAGAAAAAGCCGAAGTAACTGCCGGCATTTCCGCTCCTCAAGTAGGAGAATCACTTCGTATATGTATATGTAGAAGAACCGATTTAGAAGATTTATCAAAAAAACCAGTCCCAGACGATCAACTCTGGGAAATCATATTAAATCCAGTAGTAAAATCTACCGGCAAAAGAACCAGTACATACTGGGAAGGTTGTCTTAGCGTTGGAGTCGGCCCCGATGGCCTATTTGCCCCAGTTACAAGACCTTCAACTATTGAAATCACTTATCAAGATAGAAAAGGGAACAACAAATCCCTTACCTGCAAAGGCTTTTTCTCACACGTAGTTCAGCACGAAATTGACCATCTAAATGGGAACCTTTTCTTGAAGTATGTTGAAGACCCAACTACTATTTGGAAAAACAAAGACCTAGACGCATACTACGAAGAACACAAAGAATATCCTTCGGTCTAAAATTACCAATTATTTGTTCTAAGCGAAAGCGCTTCGCAAATACATTCTTCATCTGGAGCATCCTTTTTATCTAACTCAGCAATGGTTTTGGCCACCCTTAAACATTTGATAATGGCCCTAGAAGAAAGATTGTATTTTTTGTCTGCAAGTTCAATTAAAGCTTCGGATCTACTGTTTAAATCGACACATTCAAGAATCTGCTTTGTACTCAACTGACTATTTGAAAGCTCCTTCCCCCACCTTTTTTTACTAAAATAAAATTGTCTTTCTCTGGCTTCGTTAATCGAAGTTTTAATTTGGATATATTCTTTTTCTTTAACTTTCTCAGAAATTATATCGTTTTTCAGAAGTTCCTTAGAATCTATCCTTGGCACCCAAATTCTAAGATCGATTCTGTCAATAATTGGTCCGTTAATTTTCCTTCTATATTTTTCAATTTCAGATGCCGTGCAAACACAAGGTACAGACTTATCGCCAAAGTATCCACATTTACAAGGATTAATTGCGGCAGCCAATACAAAGTCTGCGGGCAATCTTACCGTTTGTTTCAACCTTGCTATTTCAATATATTTATCTTCAAGTGGCTGCCTTAAACTATCTAATGTCGAAGGACAAAACTCAAGAAATTCATCTAAAAACAGAACCCCTTTATGAGCAAGAGAAATTTCTCCCGGCTGAGGATTTGCCCCGCCCCCAATCAATGCGGTTTTTAAAATTGTGTGATGAGGGCTTCTGAATGGCCTTTTAATAGAATTACTCCCATTCAACAATCCTGCTACGCTATATACCTTCATCACTTCAAATTTTTCGTTTTCACTTAGTTCCGGTAGCAAATCCCTTAATGCCCTACCGAGCATGGATTTACCTGTCCCGGGCGGACCGGAGAAAATAATGTTATGCCCACCTGCAGCCGAAATCGCTAGGCCCCGCTTTGCCATTTCTTGACCGTTTAAGGTTAGATAATTAATTGCCTCCGCCAGGTTTTTTTGATCCTCAACAATAATAGGGGCCTTATGGAAGCCCAAATTTACCGCACCAGGATTCTTAAACTGGGCAAGGGTTTTTACAGAATTAATATTTATTCCCGCAACTATTCCCGCTTCTGGTGCGTTTATATGTGGCAGATATATACTATTTAACCCAAAGTCTTTAGCTGATATTGCCACAGCTAAAGCGCCCGCAGTAGAGCACGTTTCCGAAGATAGCCCCAACTCTCCCCAAAAACAAGATCTATTAGAAAGGGCTGTAATCTGCTTGGAAGCGATCAAAATCGCAAGGGCTATGGGGAGGTCATAACAGGATCCACTTTTGTTAATATCGGCGGGCGCCAAGTTAACAAACACTTTGCCTAAAGGCATTTTAAAGCCGGCGTTTTTAATTGCCGAACTTACCCTAACACGAGCTTCTTGTACAGCTTTGTCGGCGAGACCGACTATTTGAAAAATTGGCAAACCCCTTTGAATATCAACTTCTACTCTAACCAATTTGCCCTCCAAACCGTTCAAGGCGATAGAATGAAGAAAGCTACTCATGCAGGAAAATTTAAAAAATAATAAATGAATATTATCTTTTTAGAATTTTACTTTTACTAAATTTACTGAAGGAGCTGTTTAATAAGCTTGATTAAAGTGGGATTATCAATGCAGGTCATCTTAAAGTTGTTTTTGTTAATGCTACCTATATAGCAGAAATTTTCATATATAATAATGTCTTCTGAAAGTTCAAAATCCAATAATTTTGTTTTACGCATTTCTCTGTCGTCCCTGTTTATAAACTCATCACTCACTTGTTTTTTATTCGCGAAAAGATGCGTCATTAACCTTCGATTCTGAATTGAACTTCTATACCTTGGCTCCGGAGGTTCGTAAAAATCGATGTTCGATAGAATCATATACAAATCTGTATCCGCCCCTTCCAGATATATGCTGTTCATCACTTTTCTAAAACCTTCATCGCCAATGAATCTTTTTACGGGAG
>CAZLRZ010000032.1:0-7372 GCA_964562165.1 uncultured Candidatus Saccharibacteria bacterium | reverse complement strand
ATTTTGTTGATTCCTTCTGCGGTTTTAGGCTTGAACTACGCTTTTTTCATAACGCTTGTATTCTTTTTGCTAGCGATAGTGATCTTCTATAAGCTTTTAGAAAGGTACAACCTAAGTAGTAAATATATTTATCTTTTTACGTTCTTTCCGCCCTTCGTTTTTTACTCAAGGACTTTGTATTCTGAGATTTTCTCGTTAACGTTCTTTTTGCTCGGATTCTTTTTGTTAACATCTAAAAACGGTGGCTGGCGTAAGGTGCTGTCGGGCCTTGTCTTTGGGGCTGCGGTTTTAATACGATATACAAATATCTTCCCGATTTTAATTTTCTTAATTTTTTATTTATTTAAGAACAACCGTAAAGTCTTAATTAAAGATCTGCTTAGGATTGTGGTTGGGGCATTAGTTCCGGCCATCGTATTCTTTTTAACAAATGATTATTTATATGGAAACATACTTCGCTCCGGATATTATTATTCAGGCGAAGAAGCCCTGATGGTCTTTGAAGAATTAATAAAATTCTTCCCAGTTTACATGGTTTTATTATTGTTAATGTATCCCGGAATGCTCGTTGGAGCAATTCTTTCGAAAGTGGATTATCGAAAGCCTCTCTTAATAAGTGTGTTTTTTCTAGCTCTGTTTTACGCATCTTTCCCCGGAGGCAACACTGTTTTTGAAGGCAGGTTATTGGATTTGATCTTAGGAATGAGATATTTTCTTGTTTTAACCCCCCTACTAATTTTGAGTTATATTAAGTTTCTAGACAGATTTAAATACAAAAAATATTTCAAACCTGTCTTAACCTTTGGAATAATCACCTTGATAGTTAATTTTGTGTTGATGTCATACTTACATCAACAGTTTTTGATGGGTGGGTAGGGGATAACAACATCAGAAACACCAATACTTAATACCTTTAGTTCTGTCTTTTATAATAATCGTCTGAATAGTCGTAAAGTAATCCATTACTTCTACCTATACCCATAATTTGCTCATTTAAATTCGATTGTTTTTCTTCTTTGAAATCAAATATTTGAAGACCTTTGGGTTGAATAGGGTCCCAATATAGCCTACCATCTAATGTCAGGTTATCAATATTAAAACAATCTTGAAGATAACTTTTCGTTTTTAAAAAACTCCTCAAAGAGGGCACTAAATAATCAAAGGTTTCCAAATCCCTTGTCCCATCATTTTCATATAAGTTTATAAATATTTCGTCCAATTTATGAGTGGTTGGATCCTTTCCCCTAGTAGTCATTTCTCTTCGGTTTACAAAGCCTCTTCCAACATCTAAATAGTTGCTAGTCAAATGCATATTCCAAGATTGACGCTGAATAAAGGGACGTTCGGGAACAACCATTAACGTGCCGGCCATTTTTTGTTGCAAAATGCTAACTTCTTCGCCTTGGATTTCGTTTAAATCACCCCCTACGTGAAAATAATGTAAGATTTGTTGCTTATCCATAATAGCAGTTAAGCTAGTGGCCCCAAACATGTTTGAAGACAAAGCTTTCCCGGCCAATGTGAGGGAACTTGGTAGTAGTGCCGTCCTGAGCATAACACCATCTGATTCTTTAGGGTCACAGGTTTGTTGATCTTGAATACCTAAAACATTATAAAAACTTATCGGATTAGCAAAAAACGATTCTCCTGTAGTAATGATAGTTGGTTCGTTACAAAAATAATTACCTAAATACGAATAGGGTGACTTATTCGTCATTAGGTAAAGTCTTTTTAAAATTCTTAATTTTTCTGGTGGTATATCTTTTTTAAATTGTATAAATTCTTTGGCGTAAGGCCATTCAGAAATATCAATACCCTCAGTATAATAGAGACTAGCGTCTTTATATTCTATTATTTTGCTAGCTTCTGGCATATAAAATAAGACTATATTAAATGATATAATATCTGGTCGCTTATTATATATTAAAGATAAACCATGAGTCTACTTAATAAATATAATGATATTCCTGTATTGGCAAAGTGGAAGGCTCTAATTTTAGAATACGGTATCGATTTAGAAAATGATGACATAATAAATTTGTTGCCAAATATTAGCCTCTACAAAACCAAGTTTAGAAGTAAAAAGCCTACGGTAAAAAACCATAAATTTATTGATATAAGTGAAGATGCTGGATTAGTTCCTTCAGAATTACTAATTAGAAGAGACAAAAACATTTCGCTTGTTAAAGCTAGATTCCATAAAGAATCCCCAATAGTTTTATGTAAAAGAGGGGATGAACTAGGCTTGCAGGAGAAGGTTACAAAAGAGTTTATCCCGATAGAGGTACAATTGGTGAAAAAGCGAGATTATGCAAATATGAGGCTTCCTAAAGAGATCAATGAAAATTGTCCAATATTCGAAGATTTTGTACAAATAGTTGGTATGGACAGATTAGCCATAATGGCTTTTGAAGGTTGCTGGCATTGGATCAGTGGAAAACCATGTAAGTTTTGTGATGCGACAGCAAAAAGGTGTGATAACAAATCAGCGATGCCGTCTTTAAACTCGTTAGTAGATTGTAAATTTGATGAAAACGTTTGGTGGGAAAGGTATAAGAAGAATTATTTGGCTGGTATCGACTATGTTTTCAAGTATATCATTGAAAACGAAAAAATTGAGCCTCATATGCATTTTCAACTAATGTCGGGCAATATGCCTCACACATCAAAAGTATGGGAGATTTGTGCCCAAATTGCCGAAGTAGTTAATAATATCTATCCAATTAAAGAAATGGATAGTTATCTAAATCTTGCCGCTCCGAAAGAGAAGCTTGAAGAAACATTATTAATGGCCAAAAACAAAATGGGGTTTAACCAAATTGAATTTAATCTGGAAGTTTATGGTGAGGATTGGTTTGAAAAAGTATGCCCAGGCAAATCTGCTCTTGCGGGATATAACAATATGTTAAATGCACTCAAAATGTCATCAAAAATATTTGGATTTGGCAAAGCTCGTTCAAACTTTGTTTTAGGAGCACAACCTACAGATATCTTACTTAAAGGAATTAAGGAAATCGCAAAATATGGCATAGTTGCAGACTATAGTGTTTTTGTCCCAAAGCCCGGAACAGAGTGGGAGAACAAAGAGCAATTGTCGATGGATGAAGTTGTCTTGTTTACTAAAGAATTAGTTGAAATTTATAAGGACAATAATTTTTCAAGTATTTATTGTGGCTTGAGTAGTCGTTCAAACATTTTATACGAAATGTTGAATTATTAAAAAGCTAGCATGAAAAAAGTTGTGTTAAGAGAAAACATTACCCACCATGATATGCACCATCGAGAGGAAATATCCTTCCAAACTTGTGACATTGAGCTCCTTTATGCCTATATGAAAAGAGGCTGGTCTTTTAAGATGGTAAAAGAGGGATTCGTGGTTAGAGCACCAGAAGAATGGCTTGTAGATTTAAGTGATCCATATAAAATCTCATATTTTACCAACCTTGAAACAAATTTAGCCTATTACATGTGTTTGAGGGACATGTTAAAAGAAGACAAACTCGAGTCATATATTAGGAATGTTTTAAATAAATACAAAATTAAAAACTTTGATTTTTACATATTAAAGGGGGCTTCGTTAGAAATTGAGATAAGAATAGCGGGGTCTGACAAAAGAGTGAAGATGTTAAAAAATTATCTATTTGAAAATATAAAAAAAGAAGAGTCTTGGATTAAATATTTAGATAAAGCAATTAATTTAGTCGGTAAAGATCGGAAGATAAAATTTAAAAAAGTATCAATTAATAATGCTGATAAGATCACAAAAGAATTGTTTAGTAGTGTAAGGAGGCATTACGGACCATTTAACGCATTCCACAAAAAGGTTTTTAACAAGGAATATTTTGAAGACATGTTTATTGATTTTCCTACTGCGGATATATATATATTCATCCCTTGGGGTTGCTTCCAGTATATTTCTAGCTTTGTGAATAAAGAGAATGCCGCAAAAATAATGTTTTGGGAATACCATGCAGATAAAGATCGTACCCACATGAATAAATTTATGGCCAAATCCTTAAAAGATAAGAAGGTTTGTGTGATTGATAATTCCTATACTGGTAGTACGATTAATGGTATAAGTGAAAAAGTAGAAAAAGAAGGGGGGCACCCTTTCAGAGTAGCACTTTTCCCAAAAAGCAAAGAGGCAATAAAGAATTGTGAATATTGTTATTTTATTGATAGAATTATTGAAAGCAGTCTGATTGATATATCTGATCCCAAATGGCCAATAAATACATATAAAAAAGTTTTAAATGGTTAATTTAATTATAGATACAGATATCGGAGATGATCCCGATGATATTTTAGTGTTGTATATTGTTTTATTACACCCTGAATTATTCAATTTAATTGCTCTTATTTCTGGTGACGAGGTCAATAAAAATTATCGAGCGAAACTACTTAGTCTTGTACTATTGGAATTTGGAAGAACGGATATCCCAATTTTTATTGGCAGAGATTTTGGAAGTAATAAATTCTTATTTAACGAAACCGAAATTAATTCTGCAGAAAATAAATATCTAAAAGAGTTTTCCTCTGGTGATATTGTAAAAAGGTGTCAAAATATTGAAGATGACATTTATTATCTCTGTATTCAAGGCCAAACAAATTTAGCAAGGATTATTCAAGAAGCCCCATTTTTCATAAAAAAATTAAAGGTTTTTCAAATGGGAGGAGCTATAAAATTCAGGGATCCAGAGAAAGCAGAGCACAATTTTAGAATTGATCCCAAATCCGTATCAATAGTCCTAAAAAGTGATGTAAATATAAAATTGATTTTAAGCGATACAACTTTTCAACTTAATAAATTTGTAATTAATAAAGACAGCGGTATTTACGAAAGAATTTCCGACAAAAAAGGTGATCGTTATGGGTTGTTATTTAAAAATCTTAACAGATTTTTTATTCGTAGATATTCAGAAAGTGTAATGTCGGATGTAATTACCTTATTAAGTTTGTGTTACCCAGAATTCTTAAAATTTTCACGAGTTTCATTTTTAATTGATGAAAAAGGGATTATGCATATAAATGATAAAGGAAAAGCCTTTTTAGTATCGGAAAAAAGTTATGATGAAAGTTTTATTTATCAAAAAATAATTAAATTATTAAATTTATAAAATGTCGAACTATATAGAAAAAGAAGTAAAATTTAAAATTAAAAATGTAAAAAAGTTAATTGAACAAGTGAAGGCTTTGGGTGCTACATATAGAAATACTGAGCATCAAAAGACCATTAGGTTTGATGATAAAAACAAAAGTTTAGAAAACAGGGGAATATTTATTAGGGTAAGATCTGGCAAAGACAACACTTTAACTATGAAGATCAAAAATAAAGAGCTCATGAAAGAAAATCTTTTTGTCCGAGAAGAGCTCGAAACTATCGTTGAAGATATAAACATCGTAAGTTCGATTATCAAAACCTTGGGTTTTTCTGAGGAATTTATTATGGAAAAATATCGTATGAATTGGACTTACCAGGATGCAACAATTTCTATAGATGAAATGCCATTTGGATTTTTTGTGGAGATCGAATCCTCGAATGTTGAAACAATTAATGCAATTGTCGATAAACTGGAATTAAAGGTGGACGATAGGTTTGTTGTAACCTATTGGGATCTTTTTGATGAATTTAAAAAAGCAAATAACATTAATGAAACTAACATCGTATTTACAAAGGGGTATTCACCAGTTTTGGAAAAGTTAAACCTCTAAGGCAAGACTTGATATGTTTATACTTATAACCTCTATGCTACCTACAGCCCCTAGGTGTTGATATGGTAAAATCTCTCCAACTTTTTTCCCAAATATTGACATTAAAATTGGAGCTTCAGTTGATAAAATTGGTGTCTCGCCATCATTCTTAACATATCTTGAATCTAATGGACTACCGACAATTATGTCAAAACAATCTGGGGGTGAGTTTTCTTGCATTAATTTAATTGATGCTATTGTGCCTTGGGATACTATTGAGGGGTTTATATCAGTAGGGTTGATTATTATTGATTCAGCAATTTGTTGTCGCACCAAGTTCAATTCAGCATTTCCCAATTCAATCTGTCTATTCGTTTCATACACATTAGGGTCGTCCCAATTATCCCCGTCGCTATCGTGTTGACTTTTTGTGTGTGCTAAGGATCTTAAGGTATCAAGTATCTCGTCTTCTTTTCTATATAAAGCATTTTGGGTTCTCACAAATATCTCTTGCATTACTATATTTAATATAAAATATTTTGGATTATAACATATTGTTGGTTTATACTAATTCTATATTTACATATAAAAAATGATCAAGCCATTAAACTTTTCAAACAAATTTTTCTCAGTTAAATATGTTAAAGAAGAAGAAGTAACCCTGACAAATATTTCGACCGTTATTAACCTGTCTGACATTCCAATCAAAATTGATTTTGTAGGGGATATTAAAAAAGATAAGTCGTTTTTGTTAACGCCTAATATTGGCGAGATTGATGTTAAAGAAGGATTAATAATTGAATATTCTTTCAATCCCCAAGAATCCAATAGTGAATTGCAAAATTTCTGCATAAAAACTTGGGATAATAATAAAATTAGATATCCTGAAGATCCTACAAAATGGAATTATCCAATCCTACGATCACCCATAGAAAAGTTTGATAATTATGAGTTTAATTGCTGGTATTTACCCGGGCACACAGCTTCAAGTATTCATCAGGAACATCCCTTTACAGAGGTGCACACGCAAGTTTATGGACTTGGGATTATGAATAAATATAAAGAAAACGATAAAGATTCCTTATACCAAAAAATGTATATGCCTATTGGTTTTACCCACGACTATTTTTACGACAAAGATAATAAATACCCTTGGCATCAATACGAAGCGGTTAGCGAATCAATCTGGCTAGCTATAATGAGATATTAACTTTTTACAATCCGAAATCCCATTAACTCAAAAAGAAGTTAAAGAAATCTTAACAAATTGCCTTAAATAGTTATAATAGGCATT
Organism: uncultured Candidatus Saccharibacteria bacterium; assembly: GCA_964562165.1. Classification (GTDB taxonomy): domain Bacteria; phylum Patescibacteriota; class Dojkabacteria; order B142; family OLB20; genus JAKQLP01. The sequence continues at coordinate 387 of CAZLRZ010000032.1, read as the reverse complement.
CCAACCAAATTCTTTCGGCTTTGTCTTCGCTTAGTGGCATGGCTTTAACAAATTCGAATCCGTTTCGTTTTAAAACTTTTTGAGATCCAAAATTGTTAACTCTAACAGTGGCTCCAAGCTTTTTGTAGCCTTCGGATTTTGCATATTTTTTGAGTTCGCGAAGGGCATTAGTCATAATGCCCTGATGTTTTGCACTAGACCAGTAGCCGATTTCAGCGCATTCTTTATCGTTACTTTTAATCTCAATAATCCCTGCTAATTTATCGTCTTCGGTATGGATTACGAAAACGAAATTTTTGTTTCCCTTCCAACCCTTTAACGCATAATCAAGAAAGCTTTGAGCTTTGTCGGGAGTGTACTTTTGACCTTTAAAGTTAAAGGCGAATA
>CAZLRZ010000031.1:3942-7575 GCA_964562165.1 uncultured Candidatus Saccharibacteria bacterium | reverse complement strand
GCTCCTTGTTGCAAAGTTGTACTCGAATTAACACTATTTGCTATGGACATTTGGGACAGTGTTGTAGAAAATTATGTATAATATATTATTCTTTTTCTTTTGTGTAAAGTCAATTAAAAAAACATGGGCAAATCGTATATCATTTCATCAGCATCAGGATCCTTTATTGATAAAACAATAAAAGATCTACTTAAAAGCATTGAATTGGATCAAAAATCTAATAGTGAAGACATATTAATTGTAAAGCCCCTTGAAGAAAAAAACTCAATTGGAATAGAGCAGACAAAATCGCTTAAAGAATGGTCAAGCGCTAAGCCTTTTTATTCTAAAAACAAAGTAGGCATTATTTATCAAGCCGAAAAACTCACTGAACAAGCTCAAAATGCAATATTAAAACTGCTAGAAGAGCCTAGTGAAAGTAATAATTATATTTTGGTGACATCTAATTACAGGGATCTTATTCCTACAATCACGTCTAGGTGCCAGCTCATTCTTGACCCCATGATTGATAAAGACGAGATCGATATCTTGGAATTTATAAGTAGTGATCAGCTTGGAAGGTTAAATTTTATAAATACAATAGTAAATAATGACAACAAAAATATATTTCTACTTTCTTTGCAAAAGTTTTATCGAAACAAATTAAAAGAAGGTCTAGACACTAGAAAAAATATAAATATTGTCAATCAGACCCAAAAGTACATCAGTTCTAATGTCTCATTAAAAAACTCGATGTTGTATCTAGCCTTAAACCTTGACAATTTAAGGTAAAGATTTTTTAATGAATAATTGGTATAATTAAACACCCCCACACAACGGATTTAAGTTGTGCTACAATGGTTAAATTATCTTGAAATCGATTATAAAACTATGAGTAGTTCTTCATATGATGCTAGTTCAATAACAATTCTCGAAGGCTTAGAAGCAGTACGAAAGAGGCCGGCAATGTACATCGGCGATACTGATATAACTGGTCTTCATCATATGATTTACGAAATTGCAGATAACTCAATTGACGAAGGTTTAGCAGGATTTGCTCATGAAATTACAGTATGTTTAAACGAAGATGGGTCTGTAAGTATAGAAGATGATGGTAGAGGAATTCCAACCGGAATTCATCCTGTCAAAAAGATTAGCGCCCTCGAAATTGCCGCAACAATTTTACATGCAGGAGGAAAATTTGGAGAAGGTGCATACAAAGTATCTTCAGGATTGCATGGAGTAGGGCTTTCTGTAGTTAACGCATTAAGTGAAAGAATGACTGCTGAAGTTTTTCAAAACGGAAGCCATTTTATTCAAAAGTACGTCAGAGGTATACCTCAGGGACCAGTAGAAGCAATTGAAAAAAGCACTAAACACGGCACAAAAATTACGTTTAAAGTTGATAATACAATTTTTACCCATACTACATATAATTTAAAGACACTATTAACAAGGTTTAGACAACAGGCATACTTAACGGCAGGGCTAAGATTCAGATTAATTGATAAAAGGTCAAAAGAAGATAGGGTAAACGATATTGATCTTCCAACAAACTACACTTTTTGTTTTCAAGGTGGCGTAAGATCATATATTAAACTTCTTAATAACGCCTACAAAACAGTTCATAGAACAATATTCTATACAAAATCATCATTAGAAAATGTAGATGTAGAAGCTGCAATTCAATACACCGACGACCTACAAGAAAGAGTAATGGCTTTTGCTAATAATGTTTTTAATCCAGAAGGTGGTACACATGTAGCAGGTTTCCGTATAGCCTTAACTAAAGCTTTAAATGATTATATTGCCAGAACAGGCAACGAAAAAGAAAAAGAAATTAAAATCTCCGGAGACGATGCAAAAGAGGGTCTAACAGCCATCGTATCAGTCAAAGTGCACGATCCCCAGTTTGAAGGACAGACAAAAATCAAACTAAACAATCCCGAAGTTACACAAATAGTTAGAAAAGTTATTGCTGACGCCCTAGATAAATATTTGGAAGAAAATCCAAAGGATGCAAAAAACATAATTGCAAAAGTCGTTCTTACTCAAAAGGCCAGAAAGGCTGCAAAAGCAGCAAGAGAAGCCGTTGTTAGAAAAGGTGCTTTTGAAGGTGGTGGATTACCAGGCAAACTTGCCGATTGTTCATCTAAAAAAGCTGAAGAATGCGAATTATTTATTGTAGAAGGGGACTCTGCAGGCGGTTCAGCCAAACAGGCGCGTGATCGTAATACCCAAGCCATTTTCCCTTTAAGAGGAAAACCCCTAAATAGTGAGGAGTATAGAATCGACAAAGTAATGTCAAATCAAGAAATCAAAAACCTTGTAATCGCTTTAGGCACAGGGGTAGGGGAGACTACCGACATGAATAGGCTTCGATACCATAAAATCATATTAATGACTGATGCAGACGTAGATGGTGAACATATTGTCACATTATCTCTTACACTTTTTTATAGACATTTAAGACATATTCTTGATAATGGATATTTATATGTAGCGCAACCCCCATTATTTAAAATTGAAGTTTCAAAAGACGAATTTTATTGGGTCAAAAATGAAGAAGAGAGAGATAAAATGGTCGCAAAACTTGCCTTAGAAAACAAAACCCCAAAACATATTCAGCGTTTTAAAGGTTTGGGAGAAATGAATCCAGATCAGTTATGGGAAACGACTATGAATCCAAAAACTAGAGTATTAAAGAGAATTCGTATTGATGATATTGAAGAAGCTGATGCCACTTTCGATTTATTAATGGGTAACGAAGTAGCTCCGAGGAAAAAATTTATACAAACCCATTCAAAAGAAGCTAATCTTGATATTTAAATAACTAAACATGGCAACCGATAAAAACAACGACACAACACAACCAGTTCAACACGTAAATGTTTTAGAAAAGAACATTGTTGAAGAAATGCGAAACTCCTATATCAATTACGCAATGAGCGTAATTGTAGCTAGAGCATTGCCAGAAGTCCGAGACGGTCTAAAGCCAGTACAAAGAAGAATCCTTTACGCAATGTATAAGCAAGGGTTTACCCCAGATAAAGCATATAAAAAATCAGCTCGTACGGTTGGAGAAGTTATTGGTAAATATCATCCTCATGGAGACACTTCGGTTTACGGCGCAATGGTTAGAATGGCACAGCCCTTTAGTTATAGATATATTTTAGTAGATGGCCAGGGTAACTTTGGATCAATTGATGGCGATTCACCTGCAGCTATGAGGTATACCGAAGCAAAATTACATAAAAATGCTTTAGACATTATTAATGACATCGATAAAAACACAGTTGACTTTGAAAGGACTTATGACGGCAGTTATTTAGAGCCTTCCGTAATGCCTGCAGCTGTTCCAAATCTATTATTAAACGGAGCAGAAGGTATTGCAGTCGGTATGGCAACAAAAATACCTCCAAACAATTTAGGTGAGGTAGTAAGAGCATTAATTGCAACCATAAAACAAGAAAGTCCAAACGGAGAAAAGGTAATTGATTATACATATCTCGACAAAATCAGGACAATGTCCGATTTAAAAGAACTTTCAAAAGATAGATTGCCGGAATTTTATTCGGACATTTCTTTTGAGGATCTCTTCAAAGAGTTACCTGGTCCAGACTTTCCAACAGGCGCAGAAATTTATGATATAAA
>CAZLRZ010000031.1:0-3842 GCA_964562165.1 uncultured Candidatus Saccharibacteria bacterium | reverse complement strand
AAAGGTGAACCAAAATTATTGAATATAAAAAGAGTTTTAGAACTATTTGTTGAACATAGACAAGAAATCACAATCAGAAGAGCAGAGTTCGAATTAGCAAAATCCCGAGAAAGAGAGCATATACTTGAAGGTTTAATGATTGCACTAGATAACCTCGACGAAGTTATTTCCACAATCCGAAGCTCAAAAGACGCAGAGACCGCAAAAACTCGTTTGATGGAAAGGTTTAAACTTTCAGAAATTCAGGCGCAGGCAATACTAGATATGCAACTTAGAAAATTAGCCGCTCTTGAAAGACAAAAAATTGAAGAAGAATACAAACAAATTAAAGAAACAATTAAAAACCTATTGGTCTTTTTAAGTACTCCAAAACTAATATTAGATTCCATTTCCGATGAATTAATGGTGATTCTCGAAAGACATTCGGACAAAAGATTAACAAAGATTCATAAAGGTAAAGTTGGAGAATTTAGTGAAGAAGATCTTATTGCAAAAGAAGATGTCATCGTAACAGTCAGTGAACAAGGCTACATCAAACGTATGAAAGAAGATGTATATCAACTTCAAAAAAGAGGTGGAATAGGTAAAAAGGGTATGTCAACCAACGAAGACGACAGTGTAGCTCACATTTTCAGCTGCAACACACATGATGATATCCTTTTCTTTACAAATAAGGGTAGGGTATTCATTCAAAAAGTATATGACATTCCTGAATTTGGCCGACAAGCAAAGGGCCAAGCCGTAATCAATTTAATCAATATTGAACAAGGTGAATTAGTTACAAGTATTTTGACTCAAAATGCATCAGGTAAAATGATCGATGAAGATGTTAATCAAGAGAATCAAATAACTTTTGAGGCTAAGAAAAACTATAAATTCTTATTTATGGCCACAAAGAAGGGGACTATCAAAAAGACATTAATCTCTGAATTTGCAAATATTAGAGCAAATGGAATCATCGCTATTAAATTAGCTGGCGATGATGATTTAATTTGGGTTCGCCCAACAAACGGAGATGATGACATCATTTTAATCACCAGAAATGCCCAGAGTATTAGATTCAATGAAAAGGACATTCGAGAAACAGGTAGAGCTAGTATGGGTGTTCGAGGCATTAGACTAAAAAACGAAGAAGACGAAATTATTGCTATGGACGTTGTCCGTGAAAATGAAAACCTAGTTTTAACAATTTCCAAAAATGGTTTTGGAAAAGTTACTAAACTTGGCGAGTATCCAGTCCAAAAACGAGGCGGAAGGGGAGTATTCGCAGCAAGAATCAACAATAAAACAGGGAATTTATCTTCTGCAAGAATTCTAGATCACCCCAATGCCGAATTGTTAATAATCAGCCAAAACGGCCAAGCAGTAAGGATTCCAACAAAGGATCTTCCTATGCGAAATAGACAAACTGCCGGGGTAAAATTAATGAAGCTAAGAGAAGCCGATTTTGTAAGTGCCATAGCAGTTATCTAAGGCTTTTATTGAAATTTGGTTTAATCTAATGTAATATATTGTTAAGACAATACGTTAGAGTTAATTGATAAATGAACAGACAAAATCCAATAAAATTTATTATTACTAAAAGTCCCTAGTAAACGAGAGATTAATATTTCAACCTCTCGACTAAGAGAGGTTTTTTTTACTTTACAACTACTTAAAATGAACAATAAAGATTTGAAATTAAAATTAAAAAATTTAGAAGAACAACTAGAAAAAGTAATTTCAAAAATACAATCAGAACGCCAGGATTCTAAAGAAGATGAAACAAATGTATTAGATGAACTTATGATGAACAAAGGCTTGCTAGAAAAGGAAATTGAAAATATCGAAGAAGCTTTATACGAACCTAAAAAACTTTCTCAAAAAAAGTATGTTTTAAAACAAAACAATATTACCCGCAAAATAAGCTTAGTTGATGAAACTTTAGCCGATTCAACCGCCGGATTAATTTCTTCTGAAAGCCCTCTAGGAAAAGCTTTGCAAAAAGTTAGAGTAGGGGACAAATTCAAAGTAATTACCCCAATAGGCGAAACCGAATATTTATTACTCGAGACAGAGTAAATACTTCCCTATTTTTTTCAGATTTATTTTGGGTGGAGACACCTATTAGATTTTTCTACTAAATTTTAGCACCCAAATTTTAAATAATTTTTATAGCCTGATAAAAATATTTGTATCTAAATATTTGTAAATTTCTCAATGTCGAAATTTCTTCAGAACTCCTAATAAAAAATGCCAATAATTAGATTCCTTATCATTGATGGCAAAATTTGAATTAAAATAACGACCATTCGGTAGTCTTTAAAAATCAAATTTAAAACAGACGCATTACAGCGCGATTTCTTTGTTTGTCCTTACCAGCATAGGTTTTGGGGCTAGTCGGTCATATTTTTAAGAGGATGGAATTTTCTATGGGCCTCAGCAGCTACTTTTTCACTAGTATGTAAATAATTTGTAGTCGTTCCTAAGGATTCGTGACCTAATAGATTTTGAATGGCTACGACATCCGCGCCATTTTCAGACATAAACGTTGCGAACCCATGCCTAAGGCTATGTGCAGATGTTTTTACGTTAATACCGAGCCGTTTTCTATATTGGATAATCCTTAATTGAAAATAATTTGCCGAAACCCTAATAAGATTAGGATCATCCAGCTTCTTTCTGGTTCCCTTAATTGGTATAAATAATGCCGGGAGCTTATCATCTCTAGCGTTTATATATTCACAAAGATAATGCTGGCTTCTTGGCGTCAAATATACAAACCTTTGCTTTTTGCCTTTCCCCGTTATAAATACACGTTCGTTTATAACAAAAGACTTGGTCATTTCATCCCTATATCCAAGTTTATCAATATCCAGGCTACAGGCTTCGGATATACGCATTCCGGTTGAAAATAAAAGCTCTAAAAAGGCACGGTTTCTTTTCTTTACTATGTCAATTTTCTCAAATTCACTAGGACTTTCAATAAGCCTTATCAGATCTGCATAATCAGCTAACAACGATAGTTTCTTTTCTTTCTTTACAAACTCCACTTTCTCAGGTGGTATTGGGAATTCGTAATCGTTCATTAACAGGTACTTTAAATACCTCCTTAAACTAGATAACATTCGATTAACCGACCTACTTGATAAGCCTGTAACACTATTTGAGCTCGTAAGCCTCTTTTTAGTATGAGTTTTGGGCTCTACCCCGGTATTAGCACTACTGTATGGGTTTTCCTCAGAAACATCATTAATATTACTTTTTGATTTCTTTTCGTTTTCAAACAACGAAAGGTGAGAAGGCCCTCTCAGCATAGCTTTAAACTCGTCAACGTCAGCTCGTACAACTTTATTGAACGAAATAGAGCGTAGTAATAAAAAATTTTCAAAAGCCGAAAGGTCGCGATTATAGTTAAAGAGGGTTTTAGGGCTATAATTGTTACTTTTCAGATAATTAATAAATTGTGATTGATAAGGCAACATATAAATATAATAACAAAATTAATATAATCGTTGTACTCTTTTGTACCCCACCACCTTGTTCAATATAATGTTGATTATACTCAATATAAAATCAGTATAAATATACCTCTTTCCCAGATAGAAGACAAGCACCCATAACACGGCCCTGGCTCTGCCGATCCGCCGACATGCGTCCAACTCTATGCTGTTTATTCATGGATTTAAAGTAATTTATCTATTTAAGCCCCTATTTAATCGTATCATTTGCGTAACCCGTGTTTTAGTATAATTCCTAACAAAAATATTTCGATTTCCACCTTAACCCGATAACCCCGGAGTCCCCTACCCCACGGGCTTATTCAAAATTTCTAAAAATTTTTCACGAATCTATTTATATAA
>CAZLRZ010000030.1:0-7844 GCA_964562165.1 uncultured Candidatus Saccharibacteria bacterium | reverse complement strand
CGGAGAGGCCGGGATTCGAACCCGGGGTAGGTTTTAAAGCCTACGCCTCGTTAGCAGTGAGGTACTTTCGGCCACTCAGTCACCTCTCCATTAGTACTTAATTACGTTTTGATTATAGCAAAACTATTTATATCTTCAAAACGGAATTTATATATACACATCAATTTGTTTTTATGTTAAATTTAGTTAATTGTAAAAGTTGTAAATTTTAGTCTGCCCAATTGAAAAAAGGATTTAATTTTCTAAAACCTCAGGTTGAAGCGCCCTCGCAGTGGTCTACCCTTTACGATTGGATTACCGGCACAGCAAAAGCAGTGTTAATTGTTTTTGAAGTTGCCGTTATTTTGGCATTGGTTATTAGAATTATTGTTGATGTCCAAGCTAAAAGTCTTGATCAACAAATAGAAACCCTTGAGAATATTATGACTCAAAGGACTTTTGAAGAAGAAAAATATCGAAATATTCAAATAAAAACTTTGGGCTTTTCTACAATTTGGACTAAAGGGCAAATCTACAGTGAAGTGTTTAATCAAATAAATAGCTTTATGCCTAAATCCAGTGTGAAATTTGATATTGGTATTAACAAAGATACTATCAGTATAAATGGAAAAGCAACTAGTGCAGAAATTGATGTTATGGAAAAAGGTCTTAAAGAATCCCCTCTTTTTAAAGATACAAAGCTTACGGTTTTTGAAAAATCTTCAACTGAAGTCAGTCAATTATCAGAATTTACTTTCACAACAAAAATAACAAATCCTAGGTATAAAGCATTAAGCGATCCTAAGGCTGTTGATATTACAAAGACAAATTAATAATGGCACTAACGACAAATTACAAACTGGCAAATATTTTTAATTCAAAAAAAGCAAGCACTTTTACTACTGGTGGCTTAACTATCTTCATGATCGTATTAATGTTGGTGCTAGCTATTTTGCCTGCCTACAGGTCAATTACCGATCAATTGAAAAACAACGAGATTAAATCGCAATATTTAGGCCAACTAAAACAAAAAAGACAGGCAATGGATGATTTAAGCGAAGAGTTTGCCGAAAAGAAAGATACCATTAACCTTTATGAAAAATATAACGGTAAAAAGCCCAATACCGAAGTCCTTTTGGCCAACCTTTCTGAAATTTGCAAAAAAGACGGATGTGTTTTAAACTCTGTTTCTTTTAATCAGCCCAATGCGACTACTGACGAACAGATCTCATCGGTTAGTGGTGTAGTGCCAAAACAGATAAGTTTGTCCGTTTTAGGAACGCTTGAACAATTGGATACCTTTATCAAAGATCTCGAAGAATTCCCAGTTCCTTTTAACACAAAAGGCATTTCATATACTCACTACAAAGAACAGAAGGCTAATAGCGGCGGACAGGACGAAAGTCCAATTGTTAACGATCCACGGTTCTCATTGTCTATTGTATTAGAATATTATCTTTGGAGTAATTAAACATTTTAAATCATGAATAAAACTTGGACTTTTATAATGGGAATAGCAATAGTTGTGATGCTTGCTATGTTTGTTTATGAAATCTACGTCTCCGTTTCGGGAGGTAATGTCACTTTTAGTAAAACCGTAACCCCTATTGAAAGCTCTCTCGGTACAGAAAACCTACTTACCTTTGTTGATAAATACCCCAACTTGATAGTAAAGACCGAAGCCCTTGACGATAAATAATATTGATATACAATTAGCCAATCATAATTAAATTTTTATTTTGTTCTGATGGATTATATTGCAAACCTAAAAAAGGCTTTAAAGCTTGTTTGGAAAAACAAATTTTTATGGATATTGGGGTTTATTACCTCTTTTGTTGTAGGCAACGGATCGGGCGGTTCGAGTGGTAATTATAATTTCAGTGATTTAGCTTCAAATGGCACAAAAGGGAATCTTACCCCTACACCAAACTTAAAAGATCTCGAAAACTTAGGCGGTGCTGACCCAACCATATTTATTGTTTTAATAATTTGTTTCTTTCTTGTAGTAATTATACTTTCTGTAATATTTATTTATTTTGGTCATAGAGGCCAAAGTGGATTGATTCAATCTGCAAGCCTACTTGACGATGGTCAAAGTAGTAACTTTTCATCAGCTTGGGGTTTAGGAAAGAAAAAGATTTGGTCTATTTGGGGACAAAAAATTGTTCTAAGTTTACCCATGTTAATTTTTATAATCCCTATAATTATAGTAACAGTTATAATTTCTTTATCATCTAACGAGGCATCAATTGCTCCATTTTTTATTCTTTTCATAGTATTACTATGTTGCTTTGCTATTATTGCATTGATTTATGGACTCTTTTTACAAATGTTAATGCCAATTACTATTAGAGAAATGATATTCGAAAATTTAGGAATTATCGAAAGTATTAAAAAAGGATTTTCCATTTTCAAAAAGAACCTTAAAGATGTTGCCGTAAGTTACCTTTTAGAGTTTGTTGCTACTATACCCTATTCCATAGTTAGCTTTATAGTTATGTTTGTATTGCTTATTACAGTTTTTCTTCCAGCCGTATTAGGAGGGATTGCATTACAATCGCCGATACTAATGGTAGCATTGATCTGTGGAGGTTTAGTAATTGTCTGGGCTATAGGATCAGTTATTTCAAGCGCATTAATAGCCTTCCAAGAAACCTACTGGACAATCGTTTACAAAAAGTTAAAGAAATAAATGAAGTATGTTTTAGTTAGCTTCTTTTTAAGCGTAGTTTTAGTTATTATTGGGTTTTATATAACCTCTAGCCTGTCTCCATTTGTAGATGAATCCGTTTTGGGTTACGCTGAAACGCAGAACCTGCTTACTGATAACGAAGTGGTTTCTAACATTGATGAAATGATCGATAAGGGGATAATATTTAGGATGCTTAACTGGAAGAATTTAAGTGTTTTCTTTTTGGTTTTTGGAGGAGCTTTTACTGCTCTTTTCTCTTCGATTCACATTTTTATTGATAAACTGTTTTTCAAGAGGTTAAACGAGTCACCGAATTTTTTCGCAGCGATCCGAAGAGGTTTACTGATCTGTTTTGTCGCCATTGGATTGTTTTTTCTTAGACTAATTTTGAACCTTTATTGGTATAATGCAATTGCATTAATTTTACTTGCTGTGTTTATTGAGATATTTACCTCAGGAATAATTAAAAATAACAATGAAAAAGAAAATTCTAATAGGAGTAGCATGGCCATACGTTAACGGGGACCTGCATCTAGGACATCTGTCCGGCTACCTGCTACCCGCAGATATTTTTGCCAGATTTCAAAGACTTTTAGGTAACGATGTGTTAATGGTGTCTGGCTCTGATTGCCACGGAACGCCAATCACGGTTGCTGCAGATAAAGAAGGGAAATCACCTAAAGAAATTGTTGATATATACCATAAAAAGGACATCGATCTATTTAAGCAATACGCTTTGAGTTACAACATCTATACAAAAACCACTACAGAAAATCATAAAAAAATAGTGCAAGAAGTTTTCCTTGATCTTTTAAAAAGCGAATACATAGTGAAAGACGTAATGAAGCAATATTACAGTGAAGCGGATAAAAAATTTTTACCCGATAGATACGTTGAAGGAGAATGTCCTCATTGCGGAGCAAAAGAACAAAGAAGCGATCAATGCGAAGCTTGTGGAAGATGGCTAAAAGATGGCGAACTTATATCCCCTGTCAGCAAGCTCACCAAGTCAGCAGTCACTTTAAAGGACACCGAACATTATTTCTTGGATTTTCCTAAACTTGATAAAACATTAAAAGAATACGTTGCAAAACACAAAGGGGTTTGGAAGAATTGGGTTTGGCAAGAAACCGACAGCTGGTTGAAAGAAGGCCTCCAAAAACGCGCTATCACTAGAGATATGGATTGGGCTGTAGAACTACCTATTGACGAGATCAAAAAGCTTGATGAAAAATATCAGCTTTCAGATTTTACCGGGAAACATATTTACGTTTGGTTTGAAGCCGTTATAGGGTATTTATCCGGAGCTATTGAATGGTCCGAGTTATCCACAAGCGGTACACAAGCAAATGATGATGTGATTTATTACAAATCCCCTGAGCAGTCTTCTGATTGGAAGGATTGGTGGTTAAACCCCGAATGCGAAATTTACAATTTTATGGGGCAGGACAATCTTGTTTTCCATACACTTATGTGGCCGGGAATACTTGCTGCATCTAGTGAGGAATACACTCTTCCCTACAATGTTGTGGTTAATAAATTTATGAATTATGAAGGTAAAAAGTTTAGTAAAAGTAGAAATTGGACTATTGATTCAAAGCTAGTAGCCGAAAGGTATGGTGTTGATTTAATTCGATACTACATTGCAGCGAATTTACCCGAAAATAAAGAAGCCAGTTTTTCCTGGGAAGGCTTTGTTGCAAGCACAAACAATGAGCTGGTAGCCAATCTTGGTAATTTAATAAATAGGATTCTGAAGTTCTTTGAGAATAAATATCAAGGAGAATTGTCTTTAGATACTTTTGAAGTTGATTCCGAAGTTAAAAGCGAAATTGAAAAAGCCTATTCTGAGATGTCAAAGTCTATTTCGAAATGTGAATTTGTCCCAGCCATCGAACGATTGATGGCACTGGCCAGATTTGGAAATAAGTATTTTGATGAAAAAAAGATTTGGGAAGTCATAAAAACTGATCCTGAAAAGGCAAAAAACATAATATTAAATGAACTGAATATTGTTATGCAGTTTAGCGTTTTGATGCAACCATTTGTTCCAAATGCTTCTATGAAATTAGCAGAAGTACTTTCCCCCACTAAGGCCAATTCTTGGGAACCCGAATTTTCTTCAAGCTTTAAATTAAATAAGACTGTCGAGATTTTATTTGAAAAGCTTGACCCTGAAAAGGTTTTGAAAGAACGGGATTTGATTTAATATGAACAGGTTCATTGAAATAATAAAATCCGGAGAATTATTTGATTCTCACTCTCATTTTTCTGATATTTCTATTAGCAAAGAAGACATCCTCTATGATTGCAAAACGAATGGAGTCAAATACATTGTTGACGTTTCAACCGATTCAAAATCTTTAATAAAAGTCCTAGAAAGTAAAAAAGATTATCCTGAAATTATTTTAACCTCAGTTGGAGTTCACCCGGAAGTTCTAATCCCTGCTAGCAGTGAAGAATCTGATATAGTCCCAACCTTGAACTATGAAGAAGAAATTAAGGCATTAATAAAATATTTTGAAGAAAACACACCTGATTTAGTTGGCGAATGTGGGCTTGATTATTTTCAACTTGACCGCGTAGGCATACAAGGCGTAGCAAGGGAATCAAATATTGAAAAACAAAAACATTTATTTAAAATACATCTGGATATTGCCGTCCAAAAGCAACTCCCAATTACGATCCATTCAAGAGCTTCGGAATCTGATACCTTAAAAATTTTAGAAGAATATATTGATAAAATCCCTTTAATTATTCTTCATAGTTTTACTGGATCTCTGGAAGACGCAATAAAAGCTCACAGTATGGGGATCTATCTTGGTGTCAATGGAATTATTACGTATAAATCAGCCGAAAACATTAGGGAAATTGTTAAAACTCTATTTGTAAATAAACCCTTGAATAATCCAATGGACCTTTACGAAAACAAGTTTTTGCTTGAAACCGACGCTCCTCTTTTAATGCCAAGGAATATCAAAACTAAACATACTGAAAATACTCCCGCTAGAATCAAAAACATTTGGGATTTTGTATATAATCTAATTAATGAGGAAAAGATTTCTAAAACCAATTTTTAAGATTTTGTTTTTTTCGCTATTTATTGCCTTTATTTTTGGCTGTATCTCTTTAGTGGTAATTAAATCCACGCAGAAAGATAAGGTTAAAGATGATTCTACCGTTATTTACCCCCCAATAGTTTCAGACAATGTTTCTGCTAGGGAGTTTGCCGTTGTTGAACAATTTAATTTGGCTTCGGCAGAAAATTTTAATTCTGCCTATGACGTAACACCAAAAGCTCAAAAAGCCGGAACCGTAAGGGTTCCTGTACTCACCTATCATCACGTAGCACCGGTTCCAAATAATAGTGGACGTGACTATTTTGTCTCTCCCGAAATTTTCCGCCAACAATTAGAGTATTTATCCGAAAAGGGTTACAAAACTTTAACCCCACAAGAATTTTACGATATTTTAGCAAGCGGGAAGAATCCAATTCAGAAGTCAGTTTTGCTCACCTTTGATGATGGGAATTACGATAATTACAAATACGCCTTCCCGCTTTTAAAAGAATATCATATGACGGGGACCTTCTATGTTCCATCGCACAGAAGCGCAATGAAATCAGCTCAACTAAAAGAAATGGCCGATGCCGGAATGGTAATTGACCCTCACGGAAAAACCCATATGATGCTACGAAACGTTACAAATTCGGATTCTCTTTACCAGGAGCTTGTTGTTAGTAAAAACTCAATCGAAAGTATTACGGGTAAAAAAGTTGTTTCATTTTGCTATCCGGGCTGTGAATACAATGGGAGCGTGACTTCTACATTAGCCTCAAACGGATATTTGGTAGCTTTTAGTTGTGGAATGAGTATAGATCACAAGCTAGGAGCTCGATTCGTTTTATCAAGAATGCACGTCTACGACAAGATGGATCATTTTAAGAGTATTCTTTCGGGAGTCGGCTATTATCCTTACTAAACACTAAATTCGCGGCTTTATTCTGGCCAGACTTCGTACATAATTGTTTTGCTTTCACCGTTAGCTCTTGGCATTTCTTGCCAAACTTTTTCGGTAATGAAAGGTACAAATGGATGTAAAAGCTTTAAATAGGTTTTTAATAGATATTGCAAAGTCCACTTGGCGCTTGCCATACTCTTTTTTTCGTCATCTGATGTATTGATTGGATTGCCCTCTTTATCTTGTGAATAAATCCTTGGCTTAACTTGTTCTAGATATAAATCGCAGAAGCTATGCCAGAATTCCTGATAAAGTTCATCCGAAGCTAAGCCCAGTCTAAACTTTTCGATATGTTCTTTGACGGATTTTGAAAGATTAGAAAGTTTTGTAATTTCTTGCTGGTCTAGTGGATCGATTTCAGGCTTTAGGTTTGGATCAATATCCGAAGTAAATCCTAATACAAATTTACTGGCATTCCAGATTTTATTTAAAAATCTTTTATGGCCTTCAAGTTTTTCGTAGCTTACAGGATAGCTTGCCCCTGCCTTGTTCCCAACCAAATAGAATAATCTTAATGAATCAGCTCCATATTTATCAATAACACTATCTGGGGAAACAACATTGTTCTTCGATTTGCTCATCTTTTGCCCATCAATAGCTTTAACAAGACCATGTAAATATACGTGCTTAAATGGAGCCTTACCTTCGTGATAGATGCCAAGCATTATCATTCTGCTCACCCATAATTCTAAAATGTCATAAGCTGTTTCCATTACGGAAGTTGGAAAGAAAGTATCGATCAAATTGTTAGCCTTTAAAGTGGCATAGGGCCATTGGCCGGAACTAAACCAAGTATCAAAAACATCTTCGTCTTGAATCCAACCTTCCCCTGGAGAAGTAAGTTGCACCTTAGCCAAACCCTTTTGCACAGCGTCATATATATCTGTAATTTCAACACCATTAATGCTATCAATAATTTGTCCTTCTGGATTTACAGATTCTACAACCTCACCTTGATACCAAACAGGAATTCTGTATCCCCACCAAAGAGATCTTGAAACAGGCCAATCCCTAAGGTTATTCATCCATAGCAAATACTTTTTGGTCATATATGCAGGATGAATTATTACTTCGCCACTTTCCACAGCTTTGATTGCGGGACCTTTTAGTTTTTCTACATCTAAGAACCATTGTGAGGACATAATTTGTTCAA
>CAZLRZ010000029.1:0-9769 GCA_964562165.1 uncultured Candidatus Saccharibacteria bacterium | reverse complement strand
CCATTAATCCCCCACTCTGACAAGAGGATTAATAGTAAGACGATAAGACTGAAGATTACGCCATATTCTACCCAAATCCATTTCCCAATTATTTCTCGCATTTCTAAGGAGATATTCATACATACATAAAAAGTTAAGGTTAGTGCCAAGGCTAAATATGGCGCCCCTACCGGCCACATACTAATGCTTCCGGCCAATAATAATAAAAGGAGGCCAACACTTAAGGCCACGGTTACCTTGTTTGCCCTTCTAAGCTCAATACTCCATAGTGAAATATAACTAAACAGGACCGTTGTTAAAAAAACAATTCCCAAACGATAGATAACATTTAAATCGTTAGTAAAAATCAAATAAAAAGTTAAAAAAGCATCAACCAACGAGATGATAAATACAGCGGCCTTTGCAGCCTGAGCTAAAGGGATGTTCTGTAGATAACTAGTATTAAGAATATTAACAGCCAAAAGATTAATATATGTGAATGCCGCAATAATAACGAACGAGATCATTAAAAGAGGTATTTGAGAAATATTTGAAATGAAGGTAACTAATATCAATTGCATTAAAATCGAAACTACCAAAACACCAATACTTGGAAAAAGCATAATTGTAATCAATCTCTCCCCCCTAACCTTAAAGAAGAGAGCCCAAAAAGTGCCTAGATATAAAATCCCGGCTAGTATTAATCCTTTTATAAGATCCTGGCCAAACTGAATCTTTGGATCAATTGAGGTTTCTTCCCAAAAAAGAGAAATTAACACATAAGCTGCGGCTATTAGCGAAGATACAATAATTATTCTTGCCCTAGTATTAATTTTGTTCATTGTCTTTTAAATATTTTAATGTTTTTTCTGTGACAACTCTACCCTTTGGCGTTCTTAATAAGAATCCTTCTTTAATGAGGAATGGTTCATATACATCACTAATTGTGTCCAAGTCCTCTGCCAATGTTGAAGCCAGAGTATTTAAGCCGACCGGACCTCCCTTAAAAGAATTTACAATGGTTCTTAAAATCTTTCGATCCAAATTATCAAGTCCGTGATTATCAACTTCTATCATTTTCATCCCTTCTTCAGCTAAATCCATATCGATTTCGGTTTTGCCGGTCACATTTGCTAAATCTCTAATTCTTTTTAATATTCTGATTGCTATTCTAGGTGTCCTTCTTGATCGCTTTGCGATTTCATATGCAGCATTAGTATTTATTACTATTTCTAAGGCTTTAGATTTCTGTAGGATTAAATCCCTTAATTCTTCATAGTCATAATAGTCGAGATGCATTAATACACCGAATCTATCCCTTAATGGAGCCGAAATTAGGCCAACTCTTGTGGTTGCCCCAATTACTGTAAAAGGATTCAAGTCTAACTTTAAGGTTCTTGCAGAAGGGCCTTTACCAATAACAATATCGATTTTTTGATCTTCCATTGCGGAATAAAGCATTTCTTCAATACTTTTGTTTAAACGATGGATTTCGTCAATAAAAAATACTCCTTTGGGGCTAATATTACTAAGTATTGAAACGAGATCCCCTTTTCTTTCTAGTGCGGGACCTGATGTTGCATAGATTTCGACTCCGAGTTCATTTGCCACTACTTGCGCAAGCGAAGTTTTACCTAATCCTGGTGGACCATGAAAAAGTATATGATCCAAAGCCTCGTCTCTTTTTTTAGCAGCATTTATCATTACTTTTAAACTTCGTTTCTCTTTTTCTCTACCAATAATTTGGTTCAAGGTTTTAGGACGAAGTTTATTTTCGTATTGGACTGTTTCTTTGTCTAATTCGACCTCTTTAGGATCTAAAATTGAATTTATCATTTTCGCAAAAGATTAAGTGAAATTCTTAATAGGCCTTCAGCCGTATTTTCATCTAAGGCTGGTAATTTTTCAAATACTTTATCAATTTCGATGTTTGAATACCCCAAGCCCAATAGCGCTCCCCTAACCTCTTTAACTTTTTCTTCATCTTCTTTGGAATTTAATTGGATCGCATTGTCGTTTTTAGGATCAATTTTATTAACAAGTTCTATTACAATTTTTTGAGCCGTTTTTAAACCAACACCATTACCCTTTAGATCCTGAGGTTTTCCCGCACTAATTGCGTTTATAATTTTCTCATTTCCTAAAGAAGTTAGTAAGCTTATTGCAGTTCTAGGCCCTACACCGGATACTGTTAATAGCATTTCAAATAGTAAATAGTCTTGCCTATTCGTAAATCCAAAAATTCTGGTATCTGTTTCTTGATATTGGACGTATGTATATATAAATATTTCTTGATTCTCTTTGAAGAATTGATTGTTTAATCCTTCAATCTTATATCCTACATTATTAACATCCAATATTAAGAACTTTGGGAACACCTCTAATACCTTACCTTTTAAACTTGCGATCATTTTATTTTATATGAGAATTTATATGACAAAATGCTATGGCTAGAGCATCCGCTACATCGTCAACTTTTGGCATCTCTTTTAATTTTAACACTTTTGTAATCATTTTCTGAACTTGGGACTTTTCAGCCCTGCCGTATCCGGTAATTGCCATTTTAACTTCAAGAGGAGTGTATCCAAACACTTCAAGATTACAGTTTTCACCAGATAAAGAAATAACACCTCTAGATTCGCTTACGGACATTACAGTTTTGGCATTCTTAAAAAAGAATAATTCCTCAATGGCCATTTCGTTCGGTTTGTATTTATTTATCAAGGTTAACATTGCATCGTAGATCTGTTTGAGCCTTAAACTCATTTTTGTATTTGAGGTGGTACGGATATCTCCGTAATCAACAACGCTGATCTTACCTACCGAAACCTCATCTAGTACTGCCCAACCGACTAATGCAGTTCCACAATCTATCCCAATAACTCTTCTGATTTTTGTTTCAGACATTATTATTTTTCTTTAATATTCGTCCAGACTGAGTCAACGTCATCATGATCTTCGAGATTGGAAATTAATTTTTCCAATTTTTCTGAAGTTTCATTATCCACTTCAATATGGTCATTCGCCTTTCTGATTAGTTCAAAAGACACAACCCTAAATTCAAGTTTCTCAATTTCTTTTAGAACTTTTGCGAAATCATTTTTTGTAGTAGTAACTAAAAGTACTGGGAACTTACCCTCTTCCTCATCTTCGAATTCATCCTCTTCAAAATCTTCAATGCCCTGAATTTCCATAAGAGCCATTTCCACATCTTCTTTTGAAAGAGGTAAATAAGTATCCTTTCCACCAAACTTTTCGGATTTTTTGAGTTTTTGAGGTCTAATAACTATTAGTCCTTTTTCGGAAAATTGCCAATTAATACTACCTGGAGAAGCAAGTTTTGCCCCGCTCATCTCAAGGATTTTTTTCACTTCAGAAACTGTTCTATTTGTATTATCAGTTTGACAATCGATTAAAACAGCGACGCCATGCACGGTTGCCTCGTAATTGATTTTTTGAAAAACTGTCTTATCATCACCACCGGCACCCTTTTTTATTGACCTTTCAATATTGTCAGCGGGCATATTTACAGCTTTTGCTTTATCAACAGCAATCCTTAAAGCGAAATTTGTATCCATATCGCCACCACCTTCTTTAGCCGCCAATGTTATATTTCGGCCTAATTTGGTGAAAATAGCACCCTTCCTGACATCGTTAGCACCTTTTTGGCGCTTTATCTTTGCCCATTTTGAATGTCCTGACATAATTTAGATAAATAAAAGTTATTATTTGCTTTTCTCATTCTACTTTATATAAGCCACTATTGGCAAACACCACGCCCTTTCTTATTTAATCATATTTATTACCAAGAACGATGACGATATCTCCTATATGCCTATTGGGGTATTTAGTATTAACAATTTTAACCTCAGAACCTAAAATCCTTTTTAATTCTTTTATTGTTACCTCATATTTTTCAGG
Source organism: uncultured Candidatus Saccharibacteria bacterium (assembly GCA_964562165.1). Taxonomy (GTDB): domain Bacteria; phylum Patescibacteriota; class Dojkabacteria; order B142; family OLB20; genus JAKQLP01. The sequence continues at coordinate 5,869 of CAZLRZ010000029.1, read as the reverse complement.
ATTTTGGCAGTAAATAATGTTGTTTTCCTCGGATTCAAAACCATTACCTACCTGTATAACCCTGGCTCCGATATTTTTAATCCATCTGGCCCGATTGTTTGCCAAACCCCTAACTCCTGATGCATTTAAGACTTCGATTCTTGCTTGTTCTTTAAACACTTTTAAATCAAAGAAAATATTACTTAGATCTTTATCAATTTGTGTAATGTCAGGACTCACAGATTCATAAAAGCCCACATCAATTATTGGGCTGTATGCAAATTCTCTCAAATATCCTTTTTTAATATTGTCTTTTTTAATATTTAGTACCTTTAAACCTAACTGTAAAAATTCGTATTTACCAATATCCGTATATACATTATCCTGCATTTGTTTAAGAATCTGTGGGAAATTTAAGAAAGATCTAAATCCAAAAGCATTAAGGGTCCAAGACTCTAAAAGTATTTGCTGCCTATCAAATTGATCATCTCTTCCATTTGAATTGCTAGCAACAAATTCAAGATAATTAATAGGTAAAACCACTTGGCTCCCCGCGTTCCAACCAACTACCTGTTTGTTGTTTAATTCCTTGGTATCAGGATCGTTAATGTTTTTGGGAACGTTAACCTGTAGAGTGTTGAAATATTGGGAAATTTTTGAAAAATCATCCTTTTGAACAAGCACATATCTATCGATTTTTAATGCTAATAAATTTTCGACACTTTTGATTAATACTGCCAAATTATCTTCTCCAATCTTTCGATTATTAAGGATTGTACGGTAGTTTAGCGAATAACCCAAGGTTGCTTGAGAAACTTTTATATCAGGATTTAAAACAAAAATGGAAAGGTTGTTTTCCCTTGGATCATATGAATACAAGGATAGATGGTCAACAAACATATGTTCAGGTGAAGTCTCATCTGCTCCAATAAAAAGAATGGTAAATTTTTCAGACCCATTCCAATCATTTTTTACTGACTTGCTACTACCGGGAAGACTTTTTGGCTCAAATTCAATAAAAGCTTTAATATCAACTATTATATAATACAGTAAGAACAAAAAAACAGCTATAAAAACGAGGGCTATCCCCATTCTGCTCTTATCTTTAAAAAAAGAGGAAATTCTTGAACCAATAGAGACTTTTTCTTCGTCAAAAGATACAAACCGTTTATTTTTTCTTTTGTATCTTAATTTATTTGAGGCTCTAGAAAATTGGTTTTTTAAATTGTTAAAAGGATTAAACATTTGTTAACTCTGTATATTCGATTGGAATCGGCGCTTCAAACTCCCTTTCTACTCCATCTAAACACTGTAACTTAAGCTTCCAGGCATGCAGCATTAATCTTTTATATTTATTATTTTTTCCATAAACCGGATCCCCTAGTATTGGACAACCCATTTTACTTAAATGAACCCTAATCTGGTGTGTTCTCCCGGTTTTTGGTAATACATGAACTAATCCGGCAAATCTTGTGCCAAAGTTGAACTTCCTAATTAATTTGACGGTCGATTCGGCATATTTGCCTCGGAACTCCTCTACTGACGAAATCTTTGTTCTTCTTTGAGGATTTCTACCTAGATAATCTTTTATCGTAATCTCGTTATTATTCTGAAAAACTTCGTCGATATTACCAACAATTACTGCCAAATATGTTTTAGTAATGTTTCTCTCGGCAAAAAGTTTAGAATAGTACCAAAGCCCTTTTCCCGTTTTCCCTACCAGTACTAATCCGGAGGTATCTTTATCTAATCTATGTATCAAACCGGATCTAATATTATTTCCAACACCAGCAAGGCTTTTGAAATGATAAAAAAGACCGTTTAATAATGTCCCCGTCCAATTCCCCGTAGCCGGATGAGTAACTATTCCTGAAGGCTTATTAATTACTACTAAATCTTCATCCTCAAATAAAATATCCAAGTCCATTTTCTCAGGGACAATTTCGAAATCCTCATCTTTATTTTTTGTTTTTTCCACCCCTTCAACATTTACAGTAATTACATCCCCTTCTCTAACTTTGTAATGTGGCCTATATTCCACATTTTTATTAAGTTTAATAATTCCCTGATTCAACATTTCTCGGACTTTAGAACGACTAAATGTATCGTCAGAAACAACAATAAACAAATCCAACCTTAATCCGGAATTCTTTGATGTAACTGTTAATTCCATTATTTAAATTTTTAAATATTTTAGCTTAATTATTTTTTGATCTTTTTGTACCACCTACTAACTCGTTCTTTGGTAGGAAGAAATTCTTTAGAATCTTTTCCGATCGAAGAATATGACATAGAAAACATTTCTTTGGCTGAAATTTTTCTTCTTTTAAATTCATTAATATCGAATTGCGCTCTATCAGTATTAGTATCTATCCGATCGTTTTCTAAATTGTTTTCGATTTTTCCGGATTTATTTATAGACATTATCATAAAAATGCTCATTACGATTATGATTAGAGAAATTATTTGGTATAAATCAAGCAAGTTGAAAAATATCGGTTCATAATTTGCTGAGAAATACCTCAAAACGAATTCAATAGAAGCAAAAAGGACCAAGTAAATTGAAGAAATCAATCCCCTTTTCTCTTTTAGCCTTACCAAGAAAATGAACAAAATAAAAGCGAATACATTATATGCAATTTGTAATAGTCCTACTGGGAATCTAGTCAAGCCGTCACTATATGTAAAACTAAAGCTCCCGTAATTTACCACTCCAAGAATATGCCCATCTAAAACCATGCCCAAGATCAACCAAATCACAGCAATTATATAGCTAATCAGCAATCTATCTAAGATAAACAAATACCCTAACCTTTTATTTAATTTCGAATTAAAAAATATGACCAAAATTATAATGCCCAAAACAAGCCCCGAATAAAGGAACTTCCCATCAAAAACATTGAAAACCTCACTCCAATTTGAACTGTAATGGCCTAAATTGTTCAAAACAGCTAAAATCCTCGCTACTAATAAACTGCCGAATAGTGTTTTGAATCCTAGATCAAACCTTGAACTGGGATCTAGTTCGTTCTTAAATATCTTATAGACACTAAAAATAAAGACAAATAAGAACAAGAAGAATCCTAAATAAGAGAAGCTCATTCTGGTATTGAAGGCAAACAAATCAATTGGCAATACTAAATTATCGGTCATTTTCTATTAATAATTTCAATTACTATTATACCAATTATTTTACTGTCCCTAACACTGAAATCAATTTTTCTTTTTTCAATAATAATGGGGCCCAAACGTCAATGATTTCCTTACTGGTAATGCCTTTAATTTGGTTTTTTATGTCTTCGGGTGTTTGGATTTCACCTTCGAATTGAATTTGATTTGTGTAAAGTCCAGCTAGTGAAGCGCTGGTTTCAAAGAATGTAATTAAATTTCCTAGAAGTAAGTTTTTTGCCCTCTCTAAATCCTTTTCATCAAAATTCCCATTTCCAAAATTTTCTAGAAACTTTAAAACCTCTTGTATTGCAAAATCTTTTTTCCCTTTGCTAACTCCTAGAGCTACTGCATAATAGCCAGTTTCTTCATAAGATTGTGTGGTTAAATAAATATAATAAGCCATAGCTAATTCATCTCTAAACTTTTGATTGAGTAAAGAACCAAATCCTCCGGACATTATCATATTCCCCAAAGATAAGGCCCACCTTTCTCTTTTTGACAACTCAGTATAATTATAATAATACCCCCCAATAACTATATGCATTTGTTCTAGCTCTCTAAAAGTTTCAACTTTGCTTGTTTGTAACTTCTTTTTAGAAAACTTATTAAACTTTACATCAACTGTTTTCTTCCACTTCCCAAATAATTCATTTAAATACTTTTTAATTTCAGCTTTGTTAAAATTACCCGAAACCACAATTAGCAAGTTTTCAGGAGCATAATGGTTTTCGATAAATTCTCTGCAATCTTTTCCGGTTAATTTCTTCAAGGACTTTAGGGTCCCGGCAATATCCCATCCTAATTGATTATCAATAAATAGCTTTTCCAAGAATATATCAAACACCTTTGATCTAGGAGAATCGTTGCTCATTTTAATTTCTTCGGCAATAACCTTCTTCTCTTTTGTAACTTCTTCTTCTTGAAATAAGGAATAAAATAATTGTTCATATAGAAATTTTATTACTTCAAGGGATTTTTCTTTTGGAGAAGTAACGTAATAAGAGGTTTGCTCATGTGAAGTCCAAGCATTTATCTGCGCTCCAAGGTTTTCGATTTTAAATGATAGTTCTTTGGGTGTGGGATTAAACTTAGTTCCCTTAAAAAACATATGTTCGATTAAATGGGCAATGCCAGCCTGATCTTTGTTTTCATATCTTGACCCAATCTTAAATTGCAGGCAGAAATTAAAACTTTGAGAGTTTTTATCTTCTACAAATAAACACTTTAATCCATTATCCAGTTTTTCAATATAATGCTGCATTATCTATTTTTCTTCTTCTTTTTCTTTTTTTTGAAAGCATTATTGGGGAAGTTTTGGAAGTTTTGTTTCTCTAAAAAGTCCTTTTTTTCAGCTTTTGATTCGGGTTTATCTTCTACCACTTTGACAATCTCTTCTTTTGTAGCTTTGTCCTCTTTTTTACTGGCAAATAATTTTTTTAAAAAGCCGGACAGTTTTCCCGCATTATTTGCGTTATTGCTATTTTTTACTTCAACTTTTAATTCTTCAATCTTTTCTGTTAAGACTTCATTGGATTCAATAATTTTCTTACTTTCGTCTTTGGAATCAAAACTCACATCTATCTTCATTTCAGAATCGCTAACTGATTCGATACTTTTAGGGTTTATTTTAATTTCGAGACTCATTACTACACCATCTTTTCCCATAAAATTTACAACTGGGACATTAACTCCACCATAGGATGCGCTTTTATCACTTTTATCATCGTTATCATCTTCTTCGGCTTTAAACCCTGATAATATCTCGGATTCGTCAAAGGGCCTCGCTAAAATATATAGCAATAAGAATGGAATTCCAAAAATAAAGGTTAAAATGGATAAAATCAAAGCCTTTTTTTTGCTTTTTAACCTGGACTTTGAATCCATAAAAACCCAAACACTAACGATCAGCCAAAAAGCTAAGAAATAAAGCAAAACGACTGGAATTAAAATAGTAAAATCTACCTCACCATTAAATTTCACAAGATTCAAAATAAGATCGTTCATGGTTATATAAATAAAAAAGAAATAATATTGGTACCGAAGGTGGGAATCGAACCCACATTCCTGTTTAGGGAACACGATTTTGAGTCGTGCGTGTCTACCAATTTCACCACTCCGGCATACTTCTGAAATTATAGCGAAGACTCATTAAAATATCTAGATGTAGAGCAAATTATCGGAATTATTGCCAAATCGATTTTTCAGACCGAATTTACATACCTTGAGGTTGATTTGGAGTCTGTTGAACACCCTCTTGAGGTGTAACTTCTGGTTGCATTTCTGGTTGAACCGGTTGGGGCATCTGATTTGCCATTTGTGGTTGAGCCATCATAGGGCTTGGTTGTTGGTTTGCAACAGGTTGCGAAAGATAAGCGTTTCTAAAAGCAACTAAAATTTGCATTATTTTCATTTCAAGATCAGGGATTGCCTGCGTTAAGAATCCAAGTAATGCCTGGTTATCATTCCCTTGTTTATACAAATTATCAAACTGAACCCTTTGTTGTTCAGAAAGCATTGGTTCAAAATAAGAAACCAAGTTATTTCCAAATAAATCATACAATCTACCTGCTTCTTGATTTTGGAAATTTAAATCAGTATCATCACCAAATTTCTCTTGAACAAGTTGCAACATAAAGCTAAAAACATTTTGGTCTCTTTCAGGTTGGGCCTGATTAATTGGTTGTTGCGTGTTTACATCATTCATTATTTTATTTATACT
>CAZLRZ010000028.1:4421-10373 GCA_964562165.1 uncultured Candidatus Saccharibacteria bacterium | reverse complement strand
TGCTGATATTAGTGAGACATTAAAAAAGGTAAATAGGATCTATGTTTTATCGAATAAAGAAAAGGACTTTTTAAATAATCTAGGTGTGGTTGAAAACGTATTGATGGTAAAGCATGGCTTACCTTATTACCCGAATTCCGATAAAAAACATTTGCAAAAGGAATTTGGGTTTACCGGCAGACAAGTTATTGCTACCCACGGAATGATTCACGAAAAGAAGGGATTCTTAGAACTTACGAAATCAATCGCATTGTTAGTTAAGGAATTTCCGGAAATATTATTAATGCTTATTACCGCAATAAACCCCGAAAACTCAACATCAAGGGGGATTCATAATAAGATCGTAGATTTTATTAAAACCGAAAAGCTTGAGAAAAACGTTCTTTTATTCACTGATTTTTTGGAAACTCCTGTCATAATTAAGCTTTTACAATCGGCGGATCTACTTGTTCTACCCTATGCCGAATTAAAAGAAGGTGCAAGCGGAGCTATTAAGTATTGCCTTGCTTCAAGAAGGCCTTTAGTTATTACAAATTCGTACATATTTTCTGAAGTAAATTTCTTGGAAAAGCTTCCCGATAACAACCCCGAAACTCTTGCTAAAAGAATTTCATATCTTTTAAAAAATCCTTTAGAATTAGCAAAGATTGAAAAAGACGTGAATTTATACAACAAAGACTATGATTGGGAAGATATCGCAATTGAATATATCAAAGATGTTGCTAAACTTTAAAATTATTTAATATCTTATATTCTTCTTAATGTCCAAAACTATAGTCGTAAAGCTAGGAGGGTCGCTAGTTTCACCATCTAACGATAAGTTGTTTGATTTCAATTATTTAAAAGATTTAAAGAAGATTTTGCTACCGCTATTTGAAAAAGGATATAAGTTCTTTTTTATCCTAGGAGGCGGAAGTTTAGCCAGAATGTATAGGGATTTAGCCAAAGAAGCCGGCGTCACCAAAGACAACGACCTCCACTGGATAGGCACAACAGTTAACGTACTACACGCACAAATTTTCCGAGCATTTTTCAGCGAATATGCTGATGAGGACATTTTAAAATTTGAAGATTATTACCAGGAAGGCCCAATAACCATTGGAAAATATATTAAAGCCGGCGGTGGCGGAAGGCCGGGACATAGTGGAGATGTTGATGCAGTTAGAGTTGCTCTAAAAACAAAAGCCGATTATATTTTGAGCTTAAAAAACATTGATTATATTTACACCGCCGATCCCAAATTCTTCCCCGAAGCAACACCAATCAATCAATTGACTTGGGATGAATATATGGAAATCATTGGGAATCCAAGTAAACACCCCCCAGGTGGAAACTTCCCAGTTGATCCAATTGCTTCAAAAATGGCCGAAGAGAATAAATTGAAAATGATAATTATGAGCGGATGGGATATTAAAAATGTTGAGGACTTTCTGCTTGATAAAGAATATAAGGGTAGTGTAATTGTTGACTAATCTTAAAACTGCTAAACTAATTTTATGAGAAAAAAAGTCTTACATTTTTTTATTAATTTTGCCATATTCTGGATCTTTATTGATCTTTTATCAAATATTAGCTTCCCTTCAAAGGAAGCCGGAAAGCTTTATATGTCTTTGGGCTTTGCATTCGTAATGGCCTTAATACCTTTTGTATTGGGCTTTTTTAAACTCCCAAAAATATCTGCGCTTTTTGTGGCACTTGGAATAGCTATAACTTTTGGATACTTTTATATTTTGAATACCTACTTTTCGAATTTAATTTTATTTTACCCAACTGTAATTGGTAATTCGGACCTACTTTTTGTTAAAATACCTACTCTCATTCAGTTAAATGATATAAACTCAATATTCCTTTTTAGTTCTGTGATTTTGAATTTATGTAGTATAATTCTGAATAAGCAAGTTAAATAATTTTTAATTGATTTTCTATGGATTGGCACACATTTTTAAATGTAACTGAAATTATAATTAGTGTCGTTTTAGTAGTTGCAATACTTCTCCAACAACAAGGAGCCGGATTAGGCACTATGTTTGGCGGAGGTGGCGGTGAAAGTTACAGATCAAAAAGGGGTGCTGAAAAATTCTTTTATGATCTTACAATTATTTTAATCGTTGTATTTGTAGTCAATGGACTAGCCATTGCAATTTTAAGCACTAATACATAAATTGAAGATTTTAAACAATCTTTTAAGGTTATTCTATCAATTAAGGAAGTCTTTTTGGACTTACCCTGACAGAGTTTTTTTTGGAAGAGATTCCCTCCTGAGGTCTTTTCGGAGTTTCTATAACGAATCAATCCCCTTTAGTCACTTTGTAGCGAGTATAGCCATACTGTTATTGATGGTTATGCAAATCAACTCAAACGTATATGCCTTTTTAAGTATTGAAGAAGATACAATAATTGAAGGAATTATTACAGGAGCCGACGATATCGGGAACCCTGTCCAAATAAACAGAATCAATCCTTTGATTTCTACAAATATTCAATTGGAAAAAGATATTTCTGAATTAGTTTATCAAAGTTTAATTGATGTTGATGAAGCTGGAGATCCTAAGCCCGTACTTGCGGACTTTTTTAGATTAGAAAGTGGAAAAAGATATCAATTCAAGTTAAAGCCAAACATTTATTGGTCTGACGGCACTCCAATTACCGCCAAAGATGTAGTGGACACCTTCAATCTAGTAAAAAGCCTAGAATCCAATTCTCAATTGAGCAATATTTATTCAAAAGCCGCAAATAAATTAGAAGTTGTCCCTTCTCAAACCGACCCTTTAGTATTTGAATTTCGAGTAACCGAAGACAATGTCATCCCTAACTTTTACGAAGCTATCTCATTTAAAATCTTGCCATCACATTTGATAAGCGATTTAACGGCAGAAAACATAGCCCTGGCTGATCCTTTTATTAATAGAAACCCGGTTGGGTCAGGACCTTATATGCTTTCAATTGCGAATACAGACTTTATTGATCTCATAAAAAACCCATATTATAAAGAAAGCACTTCTAAAATAAATAAGATTAGATTTAAATTCTTCACCAGTGAAGAAAAAGCACTCGAAGCATTGTCTCAGGGGCAGATTCATTCACTAGCAGGAATTTCAGTGGCTTCGGCAAAAAAACTTGAAAACAATACTAACTTATCAATTTTGAATTCTGATGTTTTGTATAATCAGTTTTGGGGATTGTTTTTCAACCTTTCTGAAACCGGCCCTGCTCCTTTAAAGACAGTAGCAGTTAGGCAGGCAATTAGCTCTGCCCTTAATAAAAATGAATTGTTAAATACAGTAAATAATTTCGGGGAAGTTGCTGAAGGGCCAATTCCAAAGACCTCTTTTGCTTTTTCAAAAGTAGAAAAATATTCATATAATCTAATTAAGGCTGAAGAATTACTTGAAAAAGCCGGATTTATAAGAGGTGAAGATGGGGTTCGTATAAAAGACAATGTCAGATTAAGTTTTACTCTCACCTATGTAGATAATTTGGATAGAACCGTGATGGCAGAAGACATTCAAAAACAGTTGAAGCTAGTGGGCATAGAAGTAAATTTGAATAAAGTAAGTCTTCAGGTTTCCGTAGAGGAATACATTATTCCAAGAAACTTTGACCTATTGTTCTATGGTGTTCAAACGCTAATCGATCCTGACAGATACGAGTTGTTTCATAGTAGTCAAAAGTCTCATCCAGGATTAAATATTTCATCATATGTTTCTGAATCAAAAAGAACTCAAGTTGTTGAAGGAAAAACTGTTAAAGTTGCAGCAGTAGATGACGATCTTAACGATGCTCGAAGATTGGTTGATGAAAAGACCAGAAAGAAAAAATATGCAGATTTTCAATCTATAATTGCGGAAGAAGTTCCCGTCGTTTTTCTATTCCACCCCGAAGATGTGTATATATTAAACCATAGAGTCAAAAATGTTTCACTCAAAGGAAATAACTCCATCGAAAAACGATTTTCAAATATTGCCGATTGGGTAATTAATATTGAATAGTATTCAGTCTATTGTTCTTTAAAGGCTCCCCTTGGAATTACTCCAAATTTATTGATTGGCCAGAATCTTAAAAAGATTATTCCTTTGATCATTTCTCTCTTAATTAATCCAACCTCCTTATATCGAGAATCCTTTGACTGGGTTCTATTATCCCCAAGTACAATGAAGTTATTTTCAGGGACAATAAGCTTTTGACCCTCATCTAAGAATCTAATTTCTTTTTGTGGTAAGTAAGTTCGCGTATTTACCGGAAGATATGTTTCGTATAGCTTTTTGCCATTAACAAAAACATCGCCCCCTTGAAAGTACACTTCGTCACCAGCTTTAGCAATGATTCTTTTTACTAAAACAATATTTTCAAAATCAAAAATTATTACGTCTCCCCTTTCATAATCCCAATTAAACTTTTTAAGCGTATCGGTATTATTGTTAAACCATGTAGGTGTTTTATTGGCAAAAAGCAATTCTTTATCTACAAGATTTGGCAACATTGAAGGACCATCCACTTGGCTTGGGATGATAAATAGAAAGTAGATAACCACGTTGACGGTAATAGCAATTACCAAGGCTTCAAAAACTTGTTTAAAAACATTTGCTTTTTTAGGTTCTGTGGAATGAATGAATGGATTATCAGACATATATGTTTTGAAAAAAATTAGACTATTTCTATTGTATTAGTTTGCCTGATCAATCTCAACAAATTCTCCTTTATTTACGGCATGGATCTCCGAAAGTGGCCAGTACTTGAACATCACTCGACCTTTGAGTTGATCCCTACTAACAAACCCGACATCAGTAAATCTTGAATCTTTGCTATTGCCCCTATTATCACCCATCACAAAATAATAATTTTGTGGCACGGTAAGTTCTTCTGCGTCATCAATAAAAGCGAAAGGTCCCCTATAAGTTCGGGTAATAAGCCCTTCGGGAAGATAGTTTTCTTTTAGGAATTTTCCATTAACATAAACATCTCCATCCTTAAGCATTATTTTATCGCCTCCTTTTGCAATGACTCTCTTTACTAAATCCACATTGCCTAAAGCAAAAACCACAACATCGCCTCGTTCATAATCTAGCCCTACGGACTTTCCAAAAGTTGAAACTCCAAGCCATTGGCTAATTTTATTAGTGATTAACTTATCTTCGTGGTGAAAAGTCGGCTCCATAGATTGCCCATCAACTTGATTCGGGGCTATCAGAGTAAAAAAGACCACAATTGAAATCGCCATAGCGATTACAAAGGATTCGAGTAAATCGGTGAAAAGATCTTTTGACTCTGTTTTCTCCATATAACTAATAATTATTTTTCTATGTTTATGACAATGTTTTTGCCATTTATGACTTTTGTGACAGCAGTTTTGTCATCAATTGAATCTTCAAAAGAGACTTCTGATGCTGATAAAGCTTTTTTGAGGCTTTCAACATTAGCCAAAATTATTTCTTTTATTATATTATCACTAATTGAAAATTCTATCTCAATTTCTTCACCGATGATCAACTTCATTTGTTTTCGCTGATCTTGGACAAGCCTGATAAATTCTCTGATTATGCCTTCGTTTCGCAAATCTTCGGTGAGATTTGTATCAAGAGCAACTTCAATTTCTTGAATATCAGACTTCATCTTAGGCATTGTTGGGTCATCGGATAAATTTGATATCCACTTCACCTCTTTTACATTCAATTCATCTTTAATTAGGTTTTCTACCCAAGCAATAGACATTTTGGCTTGTGCCTCGGATTTTATCGAAATGCTTGCCAATGCTTGTCTAACCTTGATTCCTTTTTGAGCTCTGATAGATTGCCCAAGATTTACGACCTCCCTAACAAAAGTCATTTGCTCTAAAAGGGCTTTACTATCTTTCCCTTCAGTTTCTATTTTGGGGAAGTCGCACAAATGAACAGATTCCGTGTTAGATTTTTCATCAAAACCAGTTAAGTTTTTATATATTTCTTCACTTAAAAA
>CAZLRZ010000028.1:0-4321 GCA_964562165.1 uncultured Candidatus Saccharibacteria bacterium | reverse complement strand
TTTTCATCCAAGTTAATGTCTTCACCAACCATTACGGGAGAACCCATAAGGTAAAGCCTTAATGGCTCTGCGCCGTACTTTTCTAAAATTATTTTTGGATCAGGGTAGTTTCCATAGCTTTTACTCATTTTCCTGCCGTCTGTTCCAAAGATTACTCCTGTAGTTACAACGTTTTTGAAAGGATTTGAATCAAATAAAGCCGTGCCCAAAACATGCATAACATAGAACCAGGCTCTGGTTTGGGCAATATATTCAATTACAAAATCCGCAGGGAAGTTATTTTCAAAATCCTCTTTAGCATCAAATGGATAATGCTTGCTGGCATAGGGCATTGAAGCCGAATCCATCCATACATCCAATACTTCAGGGACCCTTGTTAATATTCCAGTCTTGCCTTTGATAGTGATCGCATCAATTTTTGGCCTATGTAAGTCCATTAAATCCGTACCATTAAAATACATATTCAATGGTTTAAAACTCTCGATATTCAATGAGAAGCTTTCTTTTAGACTTCTGCCTTCGTAAAGGTGTCTGATAAACACAATAACTTCAGCGTGTGTTAAGGCCAAAATTAATTTACCGGATTTCTCACTTAGAAGTTTGCCAAATTCAGCTTTGTAATGATCGATAAAACCTTTAAAAGCATTTGCTAGAGTTTCTTCGCTTAGTTCACCTAAACTATTTACATTGTGCTCTTTAAATAATTTACTTTGAACATTGATAAATTCCTGATGCATTTCAGGATTAGACAAGGCTACTAGACCTTCTTTTGGTTCTTTTATCTTTAAAACAAATTTGCTTAAAAACGGGTTGCCTTCAAGTGTTGTTGCATAATAGAAATTATCAAATTCAACATCTTTAAGTTTTTCATTAATTTGTAGAATTTTGTCAGTGTTATCTGAGGATTGCCTCACAAAAACGACTTTTGTAATTGGTTGCATTGCATTTTCACGAATTTCATCTCTTGAACCAAGAACAACTCTTTCTACAACTTTGCCATTTTCCACTCTTTGCCAAACAGGCATTGGTGATGCCCAGTAACGAGTTCTACTCACACACCAATCAGGTGCGGTTTCGATTCCTTTTTTAAAACGACCTTCCTTTAAATGTTTTGGAACCCAATTAATATTTTTATTGTTTTTTTGAAGATTCGGCTTTAAACTCTGAATATCAATAAACCATGATGGTTGAGCCTTTTGAAGTAATGGAGTTCCGCATCTAGAACAGAATGGGTACCTATGTGTTATTCTTTCGGATTTAAAAAGCCTATTCATCTTCTTTAGATCCTCAGTGATGAAAGGATCAGCATCTTTTACATATTTGCCTTTGTAATCGGTTATAAAATCAAAATATTTACCCTCGTCATTAATGCTCATGGCAATACCTAAGCCATAATGCTTACCCATATCGGTATCAATATCACCGAATCCGGGTGCGGAATGTACTATACCCGTTCCATCATCCATAGTCACCATATCTTTGAATTCATAGACCTTGTGCTCGATATCAGTTGCTGTGAAGTATTTGAAAGGTGGATCGTATTTTAATCCGATTAACTCTTTACCCAAAAAAGTATCTTCGATTGAATAATCTAATCGCCCCATCACAAATTCAAGTCGTTTTTTTGCTAGAATTACAAATTCGTTTAAAACATGATCCTCGTAATTATGTGGAGGTTGAACAAATTCTTCATTCAATTTATTAACTTCTTCAAGCGAAAGATCAGCAATAACCGGAGGATAGATACCTGTGCAGTCAGTGACTTCTTTTCCAAACCATACAGGAATATTAAAGTTCTTTTCAGAATTTAAACTTGGAAACTCAACTTCGACAACCATTAAGCCCTTTAAGTTATTCTGGTATTCATCAAGCTGAGCGATTAATCCACCCTCTAAAGGGATCGAATATCTTATCTTTACAACCTTGCTTGTTGCCTGCTTTATAAGTTCGATATATCGTTCTTTTGAAATTACTTCAGTTTTCTCGATTAATTGACCGGTTTCATTTGTAGCTCCGGCAAAAAACTTAAGTGTTAAAGTGTAAACATTATCGACCTTTCGGATTCTTGCATGTTCAAAGTTCAATCCCGAATTATCTTTATAGTCTTTAAGGTACGCTTGAGTGATATTCTCCCTTTTCATCTTATTCAAATCCTTTGGAGCTTCTATTACTAGCCAAGCTTTTTCGAGTTCGATATCAAGTTTTTGGACTTTGGCCAAAACATACGATTCTTTAGGATCAAGTACTAGTGCCTTATTCGATGGTAATGTCCAAGGAGTTGTCGTCCATGCAAGTAGATTGGAGCCTTTGAATTTACCTTCACTAACTACTGGGAATTTAATAGTCACAGCTGGATCGTCCATTTCTGCATACGAATTATCCATAGCAATCTCAAAATTTGAGACCGGAGTTGAACACCTCGTGCAGAACAAAGAAGTTCGTACGCCCTCGTAAACCTTTCCACCATCATAAAGCTTCTTAAAATTGAAGATTACGCTTTCCATGTAATCTTGATCCATAGTCTTGTAGCTATTATCAAAATCTACCCATCTTCCGATTCTATCGACATACCACTTCCAATCAGCGGAAGTGTTCCTTGTATAGCGATAACATTCATCCACAAATTTTTGGATCCCAAATTGTTCAATCGCACGACGATTTTTAATATTTAATGCTTTTTCGACTTTGGTTTCAATCGGAAGCCCATGACAATCCCAGCCCCATACTCTTTCGCACCTTTTCCCACGCATAGTTTGATATCTTGGGATCACATCTTTGGCAATTGATGGCAATAGCGTACCATAATGAGGCATCCCGGTTATGAATGGAGGCCCATCATAAAAAACATATTTGTTGGCAATACTTCTTTGGTTAATTGATTTTTCGAAAATGTTATTGTCTTTCCAAAACTTAGTAATTGTTAATTCCAGTGAAGAAAAATCTTCTTTTTGGTTTACGGGCTTGAACATGATTGCCTCAAAATAAAATAATAAATGGATAATGGTATTGTATAACAAATGGGAAGAAATTGGTAATTGATTAAAGATCTATTTATTTATAAGTTCCCCTTTACTGAAAAGCACCCGCAATGATATAATGCATATATACAATAAAACATCGGTGATAGATTTTAACAAAAAGCATATTAATAATTTAAACTTAATAAAATGAACCCTGAACCCTCTCAAATACAATTAAGTAATAATCATTGTACTCCAACGGTATTCACTCCTGGTCGATGCCCAGCTTTAAATGGGAAAAATGGCTATAAAGCTATAAAAGTAGGATTAAATCCCAAAAGGCTAAAAAATATAAACCTTAAAAAAGGTTATGAGATACCCAATAATGAAGCATTGACCGTAGAAGTAACTCAAACAACAAATCCACCGCCTATACATCTAATTACCAATATATGCCAGAGCTGTTGGTTTAAGGATCGATTTTATGAAGGTAGAATGGATGTATGCCCTGGATTAAAAACAGTTATGAATACCATAAATAATTTTACATTGAGCCTTAAATTTTATTTTCAAGTATTATAATGTGATATGGAAAACTTAATGAATCATACAATAAATCAAAACTCAAGTCCGTTTCTAAAAGACGAATCTGGAAAAGTTGTCGCCTTTAATCCTAATGCTTGCAATTTGTGCAATGGATCAGTGGATTATCGAGAGGGATTTCAATTAGGCCTTGTTCAGATTCTTAATAGACAAATAGGTAAAACAACTATAGAAAAAGGACAAGTTTTTACATCGATTGGAATTGGTGATAATGATTCTATCCTTTTAACTTTAAATTTAATCTTCAACCATAAAAACGAAAACAATTATAGACCCCTAGCAGATCCAATTGATGTTTGTAAAAAATGCTCTTTCTATAATCCAAAAGATCCACTAGCATGTAATGGAGCAAAATACATCGAAGCCGATCATGACGTTGGAGTTATTGTTGTAGAAATAAAACCATGAATCACACACACTGGAGACACGAATCAAGCTGGTATAGAGATATCCCAAAATCAAGGCAAAGTAATCACCAGTTGATCATATTTCCCAAACTTATTGAAATCCTCAATACCCTTTTTGACAAAGAAAGGCTTGCAAAAATTAAGGCAATCGACTTGGCCTGCGGTAGCGGCGATTTTACGAATGAATTAAATAATATTGTGGGCGAATCTATCGGGATTGATCTCGGTGAAGAGTTGATCCAAACTGCAAAAGAGGATTATCAAAGCACTTTCTATGTGGATGACTGCGAAAACTATTCCAATAACTTTAGAAGTAAATATTCAGAATACTTTGATTTGGCCTTTTCAATT
>CAZLRZ010000027.1:1214-12203 GCA_964562165.1 uncultured Candidatus Saccharibacteria bacterium | reverse complement strand
GAAAAGAACTGATTGGGCCCAAAAGTTGTGCCGGTGGAGTTTCGGATGAAGAATCGATTGTTGATATTCCAGAAGAACTCATTAAAAGATTCGACACACAATACAGCGTCTTCCCAAAATCCAAACACACCCTAAAGCTTGATAACCAATTCAGGTGTTTTGAAAGAGAAGATTTTGGGCAATTCCAACTTGCTAAATTAAAGGGGGCCAAAAACATTAAGATCCTTAACCCATGTTTATTAAAAAAAATCACAAATGATCATATTGAGACAACTCAAGGGATTTTTAACTTTCGATATTTAGTCGGGGCCGATGGCACAGCTTCTATTGTCAGAAAATTCCTTGGACTTAAAACAAAAGCATGCATGGGTTTGTATTACAATATCAATGTGATTTCCGATAAGCTGGTCTCATATTACGATCCGGCAAAAATTAAAACCGGATATATTTGGGAATTCCCACATAAAAAGTTTAATAATGTCGGCATATATTTTGATCCCCGATTAATTACTTCACAAGATGCAAAAAAATATTTACAAGAATACTGTGATAAAGTTGGATACCACTTCAAAGAATCGCAATTTGCTGGAGCATTAATAGGGTACGGCTATGAGGGTCATATTTTTGGCGAATCCAAAAATATTTTCCTAATAGGTGATGCAGGCGGATTCGCCTCAAGATTGCACGGTGGAGGGATGAGTAATGGAATGACTTCCGGCCTTGACGTTGCTAAATACATTCTAGATCCAACATTTAAACAAACTGAAATTGATAGGATTCTTAAAAAGAAGCAGGATGAAAACAATTTATTAGATAAGGCCGAAAGGCTTCCTGCTTGGCTTGTTACCCTAGGTATTAAGGTTTCAATATTTTTTATGAAAAGCCCAAGACTTAAAAAGTTTATTAAATTTTTTTAATTTTTAAAGAATACTTATGAAAAAGTACATCATCCCAATTTTAATTATTATTGCATCAGTAATTTTATCAATTGCCTTCTACCCATTACTACCACAAAGCATGGCTTCACATTGGGGACCAGGAGGTGCAGTTGATGGGTATTCTGATAAGATGTTTAATATAATTTTCTTCCCAGCGCTAATGCTAGGCCTGATGCTGATGTTCATCATTATTCCAAAGATTGATCCAAAGCATCAAAACATCAAAATGTTTGAAGACAAATTCAACTACTTCATTTGCGCTATTCTGGCTATGTTTCTCGCCGTTCAACTACAGGTTTACCTATGGAATATCGGCATAATAATTCAAATGAACATGCTAATGCCCATTTTGATGGGGCTACTCTTTATTGTGACAAGTGTTTTAATCAAGGATTCTAAACAAAACTACACCATAGGAATCAAAACCCCTTGGACCTTAAATAGCGAAGAGAACTGGAACAAAACCCACAAGCTTGGAGCCAAGCTATTTATGATTATTGGGATACTTTCAATACTTTCAGGAATTTTCATCCCTGTATTCTCTTTTATTGTGCTAATTGGATCAACCCTATTACTGCTACCAATCGTATTTATTTACTCATATATTGAGTATAGAAAAGAAAAAAAGTGATATAATCACGGGCATATATTATTACTGATATAATATGCCACCAAGAAATTCAACTTTAGCTACCCCTCAAATTAATACCCCAATTGAGGTTGTAAATCATGAATTGAATAAAAAACAAGTATACGATAGAATTGCAACCGAAAGTGGGTTTCAAGAAAGACCTTTTACGAGTGAAATCGAAGAGCTAAGGACTTCTGCACTAACCTTTTTACGTGGGGAAAACAATGACGCATCAGGTCAAGATGTGGTATTAACTACTCTTTTAATGAACCGTTTAGGTTTGATTATTAATCAAAATTCCCCATTGTTTTTTAGGCCTTCTACTGGTTCTGAGGAATTCACTGAAGGCCCAGCGCCTTCTGAATTGGTCTTGTTTGGGAGTCCCAGCAAACCTTTTGACTCGATAGTTGGGAAAATCCATTTTTCATCTGCAGAGAGGGTGACTTCCGGTTACTTAAGTAGCCAAACAGAAGATATGCCACCCTTTTTATTATTAGCCAAAGACATACATGGCATAGGCTTTCACGATTTACCTCAGATACTTCGGAAACCTCATCCTTTAAGAGAATTCAACAATAGAATAGCTATATATGAGAATAACATTGTTAATGCTTTAGGACCCATAATGATTAACGCTACCCAAAAGGGATATTTATAAAGATTATTAATAAAAAAGGGGGCCGATAAAATCGGTCCTTTTTTTACTTCTACCTTGCTATTACAAATTCACCTGGATTTGATTTGAATAGACTCCGCAAACTCCGCCTACGTATTCACAAACTCTTACAAAGTATATGCCTGCGCCATCAAAGGCATCAATTATGCCACTTCTGGCTGAGGGACTACTTAAATAGTCATATTTGTCAGTTGCTCTTGTTGGGTAAGTTGGGTTAGAGGTTTTTGACCAGACTAATTTGAAGCCTGCATCAGAATATCCGACCACAGACCAATTAACTCCGGTTCCACCTGTTGAAGATAGTGAAATTGAAGTAACTGGTTCTTGTGTTGGCTTTGGAGTTGCTGTTGGGCCGATTGGTGCGGTAACGGTGATGTCGTTACTGTAAACTCCGCATTTGCCGTCAATGTATTGGCAAACTCTAAAATGATAAGTTTTGCCGTCTTTTATACTCCAAGTATGCGATCTTGCAGATGCATCACTTAAATATTGATAATCATTGCCTGGGTAAACAGGGTTTGCTGATTCAGATTTTACTAATTTGAATCCGTTTGGTGTACTAACATTTTGAACATTCCAAGTGAAGCTGATTCCGCCATCCACCTTTGTTCCATAAAGAGTGATCTTTGATGTGGTTGGTGGATTTGTTGGCTTGGGAGTTGTTGTTGGAGCCTTTTCTTCACGAGTTATGGTCATGTTTACAATTGTTTTGTTTCCTGCTTGATCAATAGATTCAACTTTAACTCCATTTGCTCCGAGATTTAGAGCGAAAGAATATTCAAAGCTACCGTTGGTATTGACGGCCTCTAATCCGTTTACTAAAACTTTTGCACCATTTTCAGTATTACCTTTAATTAAAATACTCTCGTTTGTAGTTTTTGATCCATCAGTTGGTTCTGTTACTGTTAAAGATGGTGGAATTAAATCGAACAAAACACCCATCTGTGATTTAAAGTCATTGACGACTTCGTCTTGTTCTTTGTTCCACATTACAAATTCATCTTGCTTAATTTCTTCCGGATTGACTTCAATCAATTTACCTACCTCTTCAGGGTTTTGTGCATTGTATAAATAGAATTTATTTCCCTGTGCGACCAAAATGTTTTGGGCGGAATCCATTCCTTTGATCTCGACTTCAGAATGATAAACCTCGACAGCTTTGATATCATCATTGTTGATGGTTTTGTATGCTGTGCCAAGGGATTTTAGATTGTATTCATCAACCAAGACTTCAAATTCTCGTTCGGCTTTTACAACTCTTGAGTACAAACTGCCGGTGACATTAGTAATTACGATATGATCAGGGTTAAGTGAAGTTAAAGCTAGCTCTGAATTCTCATCAAGTCTTAAAACACTACCATCATCTAAAGTGACAATTATTTTGGAATCACTGGCTGTTCTTACTCCATAGTTTGAGTATAAATCGATTTCATCTGTAGCGGGCTTCCATGAGCCACCATCAAAATATTCAACATTGCCCTCAAAATAGGTTAAATTTGCGCCTATTTCCGTGGACTTTTGTCTAATCTCTGTTGGGGTGTTTTTGCTTTTGTTAAATAGAAGGATTGCGCCTAGCGCTAAAACAATAGCGACTAGAAAAACTGGAACAAACAGTTTGAATTTACTGTTTGTAAGAAACATCTTTACTTTATCCATTGGTGTTTTCTTACTTAAATTAGATATTTGTCTTTGCATTAATTCTCCCGAGAGTTTTTCTGCAAAGGCAGATGTAAGCACACTATTGTCATCAGAAGCGATAACTCTAGATGCCGAGAAAAATACTGACGCGTCTTTTAGTTTTTTCTCATTTGCTTCCATCTCTAATTATTACGATTAGATAAAGTAAAAATATCGCTTTTTGGAAAAGTTTTTTTAAATTTCTTCTCAAAACTTTCTAAAGCTCTATGTAATTGATTATTTAAAACACTCAACTTCAAATCCATAATTTCCGCTATTTCGGGATTCTTAAGCTCCGAAAAGAATTTCAAGGTTAAAATCTGTTGATGATTAGGTTTAATTCCACTTAATACATATTGCACTTCTTTTTGTCTTTGATCTTCTAAAATTTTATTTTCGACATTTTCAGTAAAAGAATCTGTTGACTCGCTTTCCTTTAAATCATTTAACGAAGAAGGCTTATGTTTTTTATAGAAATCGATTACTTTGTTGTGCGCAATCCGAAATATCCAAGCCTTAAACGATAATCCTTTTGAAGTGTCAAACTGATTAATTTTATCTAGGGCGGACAAAAACACGCTACTGGTAATGTCTTCCGCATTATGCCTATTACCTACTCGGTTATAGCAATAGTTAAAAATCGTGGGTAAATACATACGATAAAGAGTCTGAAACTCTGAACAATTCGTCTTAGCCTTTTCAACTAGTTGTAGTTCGCCTTCCATGCAACAAAAAATATTGAGTTCATTATCACATGAATTGTTGGTTTTATTCAAATTCAATGTACACCACAGAAAACTACTATTGTAATTAAAATTTAAATTATGAAAAAAACACTGACCTTTATATTAATTGCAGTTATTATACTTTTTATACTAGCGGCAGCATTTATTAGTCAAGCTTTAAAAAAGGATTTTATTCCCCTGACAGATGGAATGGGCATAGGTAAAGATTGGGAAGTTAACTTTCAACAAAACGATACAAGAAAAGACATTTACTTAGTTAACAAAACTACAAACGAAAGCTATTTATTAACCAGCTATCTTCTATATTCGACCCCCGACGATTTTAAAGGAAAAATCTATTCGGAAGATGGAAAGGATTTTCTAGTCACAGAATACAATAACGAAGGCTCCGCTGACGTTCTATATTATAGTGTTTATAAATTATCAGAAGATGGATCAAGCCTTGAAAAGCTAAACAAGGAAATGATTTGGGCTTGCGGAGAACCTGAATTAAATAGCGAAGGCCAACTTTCATTTTTTGGTGAAAACCTTCAGGATTTTAATTGCACATACTTTTTTTCTAAAATCCCCTTCAACAAAAAGCCTTTAGGAATGGTAGATTTAAAGTAAAAGCCACCCTTTAAAATTGCTTAAATAATCCCTTTTCGCTACAATATTAAAACTCATCTGCCCCTAGATTTTTTTTAATATTGTATGCCCAAATTAGATTCGACCCCAAAATATTCCCTAATAATTCCTGCGTTTAAAGCGGGCTCTTTTATTGAGGAATGTCTTAAAACTAAAATCGAGATTTTAAAAACACTCAAAGAGTCATACGAAATCATAATTGTAGTTGATGGTTACGATAAACACACAATCAAATCCGTCCATAAATTCAAGAAGAATCGAAATGTAAAAATTATTGTTATTAAAAGGAACCACGGTAAAGGTTTCGCCGTACGCGAAGGTTTTAAAAAGGCTCAAGGAGAACTTATCGGATATATGGACGCAGACAATGACATCAACCCCAAAATTCTAAAGGTGGGTTTTCAAAAACTCGAAAATTTAAAGTTTGATGCTGTTTTGCCATCCAAAAATCACCCTGATTCTATAATCAATTACCCGAAATCCAGGAAACTCTTTAGCAGGCTTTACAATTATATTGTTAGAAAGTTCTTCAAACTTAACATAACCGATAGCCAACTTGGCGCAAAATTCTACACAAAAAACCTTGTAAAAGATGTTTTGCCAAAATGTAAAATAAACGGCTTCGCTTTTGAAGTCGAAATGATTAAAATTGCATCAAAAATGGGTTACAATAAGTTCTTGGAGATTCCCGTTGAAGTGAATCTCAAGACCAAAAGCACAATCAGCTTTTTAAACGGAGTGATTGTGATTTTTGACACTCTTTTATTATTGCCAAGGCTTATTTATGTTAAAAAGGAAAGCAAAAAAAATACTAAACTGGGCAAGAAACCATAAGCTAGATATCTTCGTCTTTATTTTCTCCCTTGCGTTTTCCACCTGGCTAATGTTTTCGACTTTTTCGTATAGCGATGGCAAGCTCTTTATTAAGGACAAGCTATATAGTGATTTTTCAAATCATATATCACTAATACGATCCTTTAGTATGGGGCAAAATGTTCCGCCCGAATACCCACATTTTGCAGGACTTCCAATAAAATATCACTTTCTTTTTTATGCCATTGTTGGGGGGATGGAAGCCATAGGAATCCGCATCGACACAGCCCTTAATCTCTTAAGTGTGATAGGCTTAGCAGGCTTAATGTTTTCAATTTATCTACTGGGCAAAAGGATTACGGGGTCAAAATTTGTTGGGATTGGCGCCACTTTAAGTGTTATTTTAAACCCCTCACTCAGTTGGATCTACTATTTTTTTACAGGTGAAAACAAGCTCGCAAATTTTAAAGATATCTTTACCACAAAGATTTTTGGTTCCTTTGGCCCCTATGATGATAATATAATCAGCGCCTTTTGGAATTTAAATATATTCACTAATCAAAGGCACTTTGCCTTTTCATTACTTTTTATGTTTTTAGCCATTTGGTTTATTGTTTACTCTAAGGGCAAAAAAAAGTTTATCGCAGCATTAGTTTTCTTGGCCATTTTGTCTTGGATGCACAAGGCCGTATTAATGATTTCCTTTATAGTCCTTGGGGTTTTGCTTTATTGCTTTCCAAAAAGGCGCGTTCGCATACTAGTCGCCATTATTGCGGGACTTATAGTTTCAATACCAGGATTATTATATCTATCGCAAAATGCAGGAGGATTTTCAAATAATATTCAGGAAGGGGCAGGACTTTTTTTATATGATCCCGGATTTTTATATAGAGCAACCACTTTTTGGGAAATGGCTCCCGCATCAGGCTTTGAACAATGGTTAATCTACTGGTTTTTCAACCTAGGAGTCCTCCCATTCTTAGCCTTCTTTGGCTTTATATTTATCACTTTCGAAACCAAATCAAAGAACAAAATATTAAACCCCGAGACCGCTTGGTATTTGGCAGGTCTAGCAATGTTTGTCATGGCTAACTTCATTAGATTTGGCCCTGATATGGCAAACAACCACAAGCTGATCAATTTCACAATTTTTATCTGGGCAATCTATGCCTTCTATTTTATTAAAACTATTTTCACGAATTTAAATATTGTAGGCAAAGTCGTAAGCGTTTTAATGGTAATAATGCTCTTCTTTGGAGGCCTATGCGACCTATTCCCCATTATTAATGATGGTGGAGGCTACTCAGATGATATCCAGTTAATCCCACGCAGTAAATGGATTGTTGAAAACACAAAGCCTACCGATGTTTTTTTGGATATTTCAAATGATTTTAATTTTGTCTTATTAACCGGCCGAAAAGTCTATCTTGGAGTCGCCTATTTTTCCTGGTCTTTAGGTTACCCAATAGATCAACGTAATGAGCTTGTCAAAGCACTAATTGCCGAGGACTTTCCAAAGGATAAATTTTGTTCTTTCTTATCTCAAGAAGACATCCAATATTTCTACACCACCCCAAACGATACCACGATGTACGAAGAAAAATTTGATCCAAACATCCTAATCAACAAATATGAAAACCCCGTAGTTATTGATAATACGTATATTTATAGGACGGATAACGTTTGTTTAGCTACGCCCTAAAATCTGAAGCAGTCTTAACCGGGTCGGAAAAGTTGTATATTAAACCTCGAAAAATCTATACTTGGGTTTATTAGAGAATTTCTTTCAATTATACCCATATAAGTCGTTTGATTTCCTGAAAAAGCGTAGCCAATTAACATATCTGGCTTTAAAAATTTTCTAGCAACTTCAGAATCGAAATTTGATTGATGAATTGGAAATTTTTAACCTGCGAAGCTGACATGCTTTAATTCTGATCCGACAACTTCTAAATATCCTTTCCTACCTAAGTAATGTATGTTTGAGGGACCATACTCCGCCTCAAAACGTTCTACATTAAAATCTACCAGAACATTACTTGGTATGATAAAACCATTCCTTAATGGACCAATCTGAGCAACCTCAATTTTATTTGATCCTTTTGAATAAATCATTTTATAATCTTCCTTCTTTCAATTTAAGTTTTTCGTACCTAAGTTGTTTTTCGAGAAGAATTAATTCTTGGGGCGGGAGATCTTTGCTGATCTGCTCTTCAGCGCGCTTGATTGCGGCTTCGACTTCGGCTCGTATTATGTTTTGAGGGACAGCGGCTTCGTTCGCTAGGATTATAATTTCATCGTTTTTAACCTGAATAAATCCACCGTTTAAAATGAAATCCATTTTACCAGTTTTTGTTTTCGCCCACATTGTTCCGATATCAAGGGCGGAAACTAGGTTTACATGCTTTGGAAGAATACATATATGGCCCGAAATTGTGGGCGCATCTATGGAATCAACTTCGCCTTCGAACAAAATCTTTTCTGATGAAATTATTTTTAGTTGCACTACAAATTTTTAATAACTATTTTTCTTCTTTTTTAGAATTAATGACGTCGTTAATGTCACCCTTCAAATAGAAGTCGTTCTCAGAGTATTCATCCATACTTCCGTCAAGAATCTTTTCAAAACCGGTGATTGTATCTTCTAGTGAAACAAATCTACCTTCTCTACCGGTAAACTGTGAGGCCACATTGAAAGGCTGGGTTAAGAATCTTTGAATTTTTCTAGCTCGCATAACGATCAATTTATCTTCATCAGAAAGTTCTTCTACACCCAAAATTGCGATCAAATCCTGAAGATCACGATATCTTTGTAGGGTTGATCGGATTTGTTGTGCGACTTTATAGTGCCTCTCACCAACAATATTCAAGCTTAAAGCATTTGATGATGATGTTAAAGGGTCGATTGCAGGGTATAAACCTTGTTCTGCCAATCTTCTCTCTAGTGTTAAAGTTGAATCAAGATGGGCAAAGGTTGTGACTGGAGCAGGATCAGTATAGTCATCGGCAGGAACATATACTGCTTGGACCGATGTAATAGAACCTTTTTCGGTCGAACTAATTCTTTCTTGCAAATATCCCATTTCTTCTGCCAATGTTGGCTGATAGCCTACTGCAGATGGGATTCTACCTAAAAGAGCAGAAACTTCTGATCCGGCTTGTGAGAATCTAAAAATATTATCAATAAATAACAAAACATCTTTACCTTGTTCATCTCTAAAGTGTTCGGCCATAGTCAAGGCTGATAAAGCAACTCGAAGTCTAACACCTGGAGGTTCATTCATTTGTCCAAAAACCAAAGCTGTTTTGTCTAAAATTCCATAGTCTTGGAATTCTTTATACATCATTGTACCTTCTCTGGATCGTTCGCCTACACCTGCAAACATTGAGTATCCACCATGTGATCTTGCAATGTTGTAGATTAATTCTCCAATAATAACTGTTTTACCAACGCCTGCTCCACCAAAAACACCGACCTTACCTCCTTTAATAAAGGGGCAAAGTAAATCGATGACTTTGATTCCGGTTTCCAAAACTTCAACCTTAACCGATTGGCTTGTGAATTTTGGAGGGTCTCTGTGGATGGATTCTTTGCTTACGCCTTCTAATTCACCTTTGTTATCGAGTGTTTCGCCTAATGCATTAAAAAGCCTTCCTAGAACCTTTTCTCCAACAGGAACCTGAATAGGGCTTCCGGTTGCGATAACCTCATCGCCTCTTTTGATTCCATCGGATGATCCCATTGCTAATGTTCTTACTACGCTTGCGCCTTGATGCTGTTGAACTTCAAGGATCAAAACTTTTCCATTTTCTCTTTTTACTTCAAGAGCTTCATAAATTGCAGGCAATGATTCGCCTTTGAATTCGACATCGATAACGACACCGATGATTTGAAGGACTTTTCCGACTAAGTTTTTTTCTATTGATTTCATTTTTAAATAAATAAACGAATAATTTAAATTAGACTCTACAATCTTCCTGATGTTTCTATAATTTCAGTTGTTATTTGAGCCTGTCTTGTTTTGTTAAATTTTAAGGTTAAATCATAAATCATTTCTTCTGCGTTATCCGTAGCGTTTCTCATAACTAACATCCTAGCGCTATGTTCCGATGCTTTAGTTGATAAAAGAGCATTAAAGAATCGCATTTCAATATATTCAGGAACCAATCTGGCAAGGATTTCTTTCTTAGAAGGCTCCAATAGAAAGAATCCTGAACCTGCTTCACTTATATCTTCTGCTTCTCTTTTTTCTGAAACTTCTCCACTTTTTTCGACTGATGGTTTTACGAATACACTTGGGTCAACTGGTAATACCTTAGTTATCTCCGGAATTTGTAAAGCAGTTGACACAAATCTTGGATAAACAATATATACTTCATCGTAAACCCCAGCTACAAAGTCGTTTTTAACCACATCAAGAATTTGATAAATCGATTGAATTTTTGGATATTCATCAAATTCCGTAAAATGAGCTTTAATTTCGTGACCCATTTTAGAAGCCACTTTATATGCCATTTTCAACACAGTTACAAAATCAATTTCAACATTCGAAGCTTCAAGATCTTTAACAAAATTCCTCAAAGAATAGGCTAAATTCGTGCTTAAAGACCCACAGAATCCTCTTGAAGGTCCGTAAACCACAATACATACCTTTTTGATCTTTGGACTCATTCTAAAAAATACATTTTCTTCTGGAGTAATGCTTCCTCCCATTTTTAGAACAATCTGACTAATGCCTTCTGTGTACAATCCGGCCGATTTTGCTTGATCTTGAGCTCTGCGCATTTTAGATGCAGCAACCATTTCCATAGCCTTGGTAACTTTTGCAGTACTTTTTGAGGATTTTATCCTTGTTCTTAACTGTCTTAAATTAGACATTC
>CAZLRZ010000027.1:0-1114 GCA_964562165.1 uncultured Candidatus Saccharibacteria bacterium | reverse complement strand
GCAGTACTTTTTGAGGATTTTATCCTTGTTCTTAACTGTCTTAAATTAGACATTCTGAATTTTTACCTTAATATTTATTAATTCTGAAAAATTCTTCGAGTGAAGCTTCAATTCCTTTTATTATTTCATCATTTAATTCGCCAACTTTAACAATATCTTCTAAAAGTTTTGGTTTTGAATTTCTCATAAAATCTCTGAAGTTAATTTCCCACTCAAGCATCGATTCAACTGGAACAATATTTGTGAATCCATTTACGCAGGCGTAAAAGACGACTACTTGTTCTTCAACAGGTACTGGAGCGTATTGTGGTTGTTTTAAAACCTCAACAAGCCTTCTTCCTTGTTCTAGTCTAGCTTTTGTTTCTTTATCAAGATCAGTTCCAAATTGAGCAAATGCTTCAAGTTCTCTGAATTGTGCTAGATCAAGTCTAAGTTTACCTGCGACCTTTTTCATAGCTTTTATCTGTGCATCTCCACCGACTCTAGAGACTGAAAGTCCAGGATTAATGGCTGGTCTAACACCTGAGTTGAATAGATCAGTTTCAAGATAAATCTGTCCATCTGTAATGGAAATTACATTTGTTGGAATGTATGCAGACAAATCACCTGCTTGAGTTTCGATAATTGGGAGTGCTGTTAATGAACCACCACCTAAATCTTTGTGCATTCTGGATGCTCTTTCGAGTAATCTGGAATGTAAGTAGAAAACATCACCTGGATATGCCTCTCTACCTGGAGGTCTTTTTAATAATAAGGAAATTTGTCTATATGCCCATGCATGCTTGGTTAAGTCATCATAAATAACTAATGCATTTTTACCTTTTTCCATAAAATATTCACCAATTGCGCAACCTGCGTATGGAGCCATATATTGAAGTGAGGCCGCATCCGCAGAACCTGCTAAAACAATTGTTGTATAGTCCATTGCACCGGCCTTTTCGAGAGTTTCTTTGATTTGCATAATCTTTGAAGCCTTTTGACCAATTGCAACATAGATACAAACAACATCCTGACCTTTTTGATTGATAATTGTATCGACTGCAACTGCACTTTTACCTGTTTGTCTATCACCAATAATTAATTCTCTTTGACCTCTTCCGATTGGAATCATTGA
>CAZLRZ010000026.1:9581-12555 GCA_964562165.1 uncultured Candidatus Saccharibacteria bacterium | reverse complement strand
TTTAGATTTTTTCATTTTTTTAAGGCAGTTTTAAGTAATTCCTTGTACTTATAATATATGTTATCTTGTAGAAAATCTTTGGATTTTAAGAAATTGTTTTCTTGCATTACTAGCAGCTTTTCTTTGTTTTTAATTAAAACTTCAAGCCTGCTTGTTAAATCAATTACATCTCCAAAATTGTATAAGTAACCATTTTCATCTTCTTTGATGAGGAACTCGCCACCTTCGGTACGTGTAGAAATTACAGCATTGTGAAAAGCCATTGCTTCGATAATACTAATCCCAAAAGCTTCCCATGAACTGGGCATTACAAAAACCTTTGAAACTTCTAAAACGGTTTTTAAAGTGTCATTTTTGGGGTTTTGCAAAATATGAATATATGATTCAGCTTTATTATCACTAATTATTTTATTTACTTCGTCAAGATATTCGCCTTTATTCCCAATTGCCACAAGGGATAGGCTTTTGTGGGTCTCTTTAAGTTTAATCACCGCATTTACAAGATCTTGTAAACCTTTGTATTTTTCAAATCTTCCAATAAACGAAACAACAAACTTCTTTTCAAGTTTTAATTTAGATATGACTTCATCATCTTTTTTATACTCTGTAAAGTCGTTAGGGATTGAATTGGGTATATAGAAAATTTTAGATTTTGAAATGCCG
Source organism: uncultured Candidatus Saccharibacteria bacterium (assembly GCA_964562165.1). Taxonomy (GTDB): domain Bacteria; phylum Patescibacteriota; class Dojkabacteria; order B142; family OLB20; genus JAKQLP01. Next base: position 11,892 of record CAZLRZ010000026.1, on the reverse strand, counting down.
TATTCTTTTGAAATCCATTCTGATTGTAAAGGGTTTACAGCAATTACGTAGGAGTAGATCCAATTTAAATATATTCTTTGAATAAATGTGAAAATCGATTTCAAAGTTCTTTTAAAAAACCCATATTGACCATGAGCCATAAATGGTCCATGAGGAGTATTAATGAAAATAGTAGATGGTTGAAGGATTTTCTTGATAATTAAACAAAAATCGTGCCAAATAAAGCCAAACCCATGAACATGTAATATGTCAGATTTGTTTTTTAAAAGGGATGATAATAGATTAGGGTAAAAGCCAAGATAGTATTTATTATTTAGTTTTTTTGATCTGATGATATTAATACTTTCATAATTATCGATAGGATTTAAAGATTTATTATTGCTGTCGCTAGTTAAGACTGTCACTTTATGGCCATTTTGGACAGAACTTTTAGCAAGGTTTAAGCAGTTATGTTCAGCACCACCTTTAATTGGGTAGAAATTTGTAATTAAATAATTAATTTTCAAGCTTGGAATTTTTTGGGATTCTTCTTTAAAAACTTGCAAAGTTTCTTTCGCTGTTTTTGTCCAATTATATTCGTCTGATAATGCATTTCCCCTTTTAATTAATTCTTTTTTATATTTTTCGTCTTCAAGTACTTTAAGTATTCCTTCTGTTATGGATTCAATATTTTTAGGATCAACAAAATGGGTCGCTTCTCCCAAAATTTCAGGATAACAACTTCGTCTAGCAGAAATTGTTGGAATATTTGCTGCCATTGCCTCTAATACAGAAAATCCAAAACCTTCATATTCAGATATGTGAATAAATGCCTCAGCGTTGTTTAAAATGATTGGTAGGTGATCGTTGTCAGCCTCGCCTGTGAAAATCAAATTGTGTTTTAACTTTAGATCATCAACTAAGGAAAGGATTTCTTTTGCGGGAATTGTTAAGGCTTGGACTTTACCGTCCCATCCGATTTTAAATTCTTTGCCAACTATAACTAATTTTAAGTCTGGGAATCGTTTGATTACATTTCTAAATGAATGAATAATGCTTACTACATTTTTATTTGCCTCAAGACCTCCATAATACAGAATATATGGTTTAGAGACTTTGTATAAAAGCAAAATCCTTCGGATTTCTCTAGTATCTTGATCAATATTTATCGCTCTGAAATTGTTCTTTATCCCTAAATAAATTCTTTTGATTTTGTTTTCATCAAAGCCGGCCTTAGTAATTAGCTCTCTTTTACTAAAATCTGAGTTAGTTAGAATCAAATCCGCTTGCTTGGCATTATCAAGATTATGTCTATAAAACATACCCTTAACTTGATTGGCTATACCGGGCCTAGAAGAAAATGAATTATTGATTAATGGGATTACATCGTGGACCATTACGGCTGTTTTCACTAAGTTTACGGGCAATCCACGCTCTAGATGAGGAGCAAAATACAAATCAAGCTTCTCCTTTAGAATCTTTCGTTTATATGAGAACTTAAAATAATATAGATTGGAAATATTTGAAACTCTCGATTTCCCTAAAGAAACGAATTTAATATTAGTTTGTTTTCTAATATTAAGTGCATCATAGTTAGATTTAGAATCATCAAAGCCAAACAAGACAAATTCGGTAGCTTGATCCTGCACAATATTTTTAATTAATTCTTTACCATAGGTCCCGATACCCCTGTTAGAATATTGGTCTTTTAAAAATGTTATGTCTATTCCGATTTTCATAAGCTAATTGTAGTATTTTACTGGCTAATTAAGCAATAGTTATTGATTCGATGTAAGTACTCGACCAAAGTAATATTATTTTCTTTTAAGAATTTAGCGGTTTCTAATCCAACATATCTGTAATGCCAGGGTTCATATGTGTATCCAGTGATGTTTTCCTGGCCCTTTGGGAATGACAAAACAAATCCGTATTTATATGCATTTTCGCTCATAAACCTATGAAGTTTAGTATTTGTATAACTAGGTAATAACTTATAATTATTTTCGGAACTAACAATATCAACAACCGTGCCCAAATGATGTTCACTGCCGCCGATCGGTGCTGCATATTTACTCCCCTGGTTGAATCCAAGGGCATTGATCCAATAAGTTAAAGCGCCTTCTTGGCTTTTAAAATCTCTCCAACCCGAATTAACTCTAATTGTTACTCCTTGATTTTTTAGTTCGTTTTGAAGCTCTAAGACAGCCTCTGCAGGATCTTTTCGCAACAAAATATTTCCACTTGTATTTACTTTAAGATCAGATAAAGATACTAAATCCGCCGGAATGTAATCCTCTTCGAGCTTTGAAAGTTTATTGATCAATACCAAATA
>CAZLRZ010000026.1:0-9481 GCA_964562165.1 uncultured Candidatus Saccharibacteria bacterium | reverse complement strand
AAACCAATGCAAATTATTTCCTTAAAACAAAACAAAGACAAATCAATTTATGCCACAACTGATATAGGGCTTAACTTTCGTTTAAGTTTAAATTCGATAGCTAAGTTTAACATATTTCAGGGTAAGTTCATCACAGAAACTGAAATCCGAGAAATTCAAAAAGAAGAAAAGAAGGCAAGCATTATTCAATCTGTGATTGAACTTATCGCTATAAGACCAAGATCAACAAAAGAAGTCGCAGAATATATCGATAAAGTTTTAAAAAGAAAATACGAAATTAAAGAAAAATCCAATGTCGAAATTGAGCTGTCTAATTCGATCATTGAGTATTTAACAGAAAAAAAGTACATTGGCGATCATGAGTTTACCGAATGGTGGATCAACAATAGAGTGGACTTTAGAAACTTAAGTCGTAAACAAATAAAATACGAGTTGCTTAGCAAGGGTGTTTCAGAAAATATTATTGAAGAGAACCTCAATAATATTTATCCGCCAGAAGACGAAAAGGGTAAAATCCTAAAAATAATCGAAAAGAAATATAAAGATATTGATCTGCAATCGGTCGGTTTAAAAGAAAAACAAAAGATTGTTTCTTATTTACTTCGAAAAGGGTACAATTACGAATTAATTAAAGAACTTTTTAATTAAATTTATCCAATAACGATTGTCTAATGTCTGATTAGATGTTAAAATCAATCCGTTGATATTATTATGTTGAACAAAATGAATGAGCAAAAAATTATGGAATTAGAATCTAAATTCATAAAAGATCTACCTAAATTCGATGTTGGCGATACACTTGCTGTTAGCACAATAGTTAGAGAAGGGGATAAAAAAAGGATTCAGATTTTTAAAGGTATTGTTATTGCAATCAAAGGTTCTGGAATCAGAAAAACTTTCACCATCCGAAAAATAAGTATGGGAGTAGGCGTAGAAAAAATTATACCCTTAAATTCCCCAAACATTTCAAAAATTAAAATACTCAAAACCGGTGTTGTTCGAAAAAGCAAAATCTATTATATGCGAAAAAGAATAGGTAAAAGAGCTTTGAAGATCAAAGAAGGTGTTGCAGTACCCGAAGAACTTGCTCCAGAAGTAGTTGTTGAAGATCAAAAAGAAATTGAAACAGCAACCACAGAAGTATCAAAAGCAGAATAATCCAACCAATACATTAGAAGAATCTCTATTATCTCAAGGATACGATTTTGTCGTAGGTATAGACGAAGCAGGTCGTGGCCCATGGGCTGGCCCTATGCATCTTGGCGCATATATTTATGATAATAAAGAAAAATATTCCATAAACACACTTATAAAAGACTCAAAGCTTCTTTCTGAACCTCAAAGAGAAAGTTGTTTTTTAAGTTTAAAACCTGAGAATAGATTTTTTGTTAGTGTAAGTGCCAAAGAAATCGATGAAATCGGATTAGTGAAAGTCATAAATATTTCTATGCTTGAACTAATTCTTCATGTTTTGGCTTTACCCAAATGCGAAGGGAAAAAGATAATCGCTCTAATTGACGGCAGATTTAGATTTAAAAATTTACCAATTGAGTATAGATCTATTATTGATGGCGATAGATTGCATTACGCTATTTCTTGCGGAGCAATTGTTGCAAAAGTAACGCATGACACTGAAATGCATAAAATAGATAAGATATTCCCGCAATATGACTTTAAGAATAATAAGGGATATGGTACTAAAATGCATCAATTAGCTCTTGAAAAGTATGGAATCTGTGAAGAACATAGAAAAACCTATAAACCAATTAGGGAATTTATTGCCAAAAGGGAACAATCAACAAAAGGGTAGCCATTCCGAACAAATTGCCGTAAATTATCTAACTAAAAAGGGATATAAAATTTTGTCCCGTAACTACTTTCAAAAAGTCGGAGAAATAGATATAATTGCTACGTATAAAAATATAATAGTGTTTGTTGAAGTTAAAAGCACAAACACAAAATATATTAGCTCAGTAGATCTTTTAAATAAAAAAAAGCTTTATAGATTATATAAAACTATAAATATTTGGCTTTATAACCATAAATCGCTAAATAGCCCTTTTAGGCTTGATTTTATTGGCTTAGAGTACGATAATTACAGATTAACCTCTATAAAGCATTTTGAAAATGTTTTATCTGGGTCGGTAGCTCAATGGTAGAGCAGCGGCCTTTTAAGCCGGTGGTTGCGGGTTCGAGCCCCGCCCGACTCACCAGATTTTTTCGTTTTCAAATCACTTGATTTACTTCTATATTTCGGGATAATTAATAACATATACTTAGGTCCCTTATGTTATTTAATCGTATAAATTTTTCAATAAATCCAAGCAAATTCAGAATACTGGTTTTTTTAGTACCGGTTTTCTTTTTCTACTTAAATGAAAACATCATTAGTCTTTCTTACCCGATAGTAGGCGAAATCCTGCTAAATAGCGCCTTTTATGTTGGAATAATAATTTCTTTAACCTCAATTATTTCTATTTTTTGCGACTTTTTATTTCCACAGATTTTTAAGGCCACCGATTGGAAACAACAGTTCGTATTGGGAATTATTTTAGCGATTTTTTTAAATATAACCCTGTCAAACAGCATGCATTCAGGTAGTGTTACATTGTTCTTTGTGGCAGGTCTTTTATGGACGCTATACTATGAGTTTTGCGCCTTTGCAATTAATAATTATCTTGCTGTTTCAGAAAAGTCGGATAACTTTGTATATGATTGGAGCTTAATAAGTATTGTTTATAATATTGCGAGCATTATTGGTCCAATATTAGCAAGTTTGATCATTGACGATTTTTTTGTTGTTTTATTAATGTTCCAATTATTAAGTTTAATATCCATTTTCGTAGTAGGTTTTATTACGAGAAAAGATATGCGAGCCACTCCTAAAAGCAAGATTAAAAGTACATTGAATCTATTTAAAGGGCTTGAAATTTGGAAGGTTTTAGTTCCAAAAGTATTACCTTTGATTCTATTTTCTATAGGCGTTGGGATAATTGATTCGACTTATTGGACAATCGGGGGCCTTTACGCAAACTTGATTTTCAAAAGTGATGATCTATCGTGGGTAACTATTGTAATGTATTCGATTCCTTTTATTTTTGGATCGATCATTATGGCAAAATTAAATATGAAAAGGTTTAAAAAATTAACCTCGCAGATATTCTTGGCTATAAATGCTTCACTTTTATTGATATTTTTTATACCCGATATTAATCCCTTTTTAGCTATGGGGTTAATTTTAGTCTCAAGTTTCTTTTTAGCTCTGGCTTCTCCCTTAAATGACGCAGCATTTAGCGATTTGTTAACTAGGCTTGGAGAAAAAATGGAACATTTAGTAGGCATTAAAAAGATAAGCTATTCAATTGCCTATATAATTGGGCCTGTTTTATCGGGGTTTTTAACAGAAACTTTTGGCTTTCAAAATACTTTCGGAATTATCGGATTGCTAATATTAATTTTAGCAGTAGTGCTATTATCAACAACTCCTAAAAAGATAAGATTACCTCAAGCAGAGCTTTCGGATATTAAATAAGATCTTTAAGTTCTGTTATTTGACTTTCGCAGAAATTATTTTAACTTCATCTAGTGGTCTATCACTAGAATCTGTTTCAACTAATTCGATCTTTTTAATAATATCCATTCCGTTAATTACTTTTCCAAAAACGGGATGTTTTGTATCCAAGTAATTATTATCGGCTACATTGATAAAGAATTGGCTACCGCCTGTATTGGGGCCAGAATTAGCCATAGAAATTGTTCCTATGTTGTTTTTGTTCGATTTAGTGAATTCGTCTTTAATTTTATATCCAGGGCCTCCCATTCCTGTACCTGTTGGATCGCCACCTTGAATCATGAATCCGGCTATAATTCTGTGGAAAATAACACCATCATAAAACTTTTCGTTTACAAGTTTAACAAAGTTGCCTCCGGTAATAGGCATTGTTGAGGTGAAAATCTGTAAATCAAAATTACCCAATGTGGTTTGAACTTCAACAATTGTATCGGCTGTATTGTCGGTTGATTTAGTTGATTCTCCTGCGGTTGATTGTTTTGGCATAATATTTATTATTAAAGGTAAAAGAGCTAAAAGAAATATTGCTATAAAAACTATCAAGGGTTTATTTTTCATATTTTAAAAAGTAAATTAAAGGATTTCTGAAGAACTTGGAAATAGATCATACCAAACAAACCAATACATTGAAAAGATGGGTATGATTTTTTTTGAAGATTGTTCGGTAAGCGAAAAACTAGTATTGCTAATATTCAAATCGTATTTAGTTCCATCAATGTTAATTTCTTTGAAGTAAGGCAAAACGAGACCTTTGGGATTAATATAGTATTGATTCTTTTTGATAATAAAGCCTAACACATTCGATTTTGGCTCTAGTTTTTCGCTATAAGATTGAACCTTTTGAATAGTATTACTATCTTTTCTGTACGCATCAAAGGGGGCCGAATAGTAGTTAATTCTAAAACCTGTGTCGAAGTTCATGTATTTTGCATCAGGATAGGCTTTAACGGCTTCTTCAAATGACATTAATTCGTAGTTAGAAACTGGGTCAAGACCGGCCCCCAATTTAGATCCAACTATAACCCTTCCATCCACGATCGACCAAAGGGATTCGCTCTTTGAATCGAAAATTAAGTCAATGTTTTTATAAACATAACCCGAAACCCCAAAGGTATAGACTTCATTTTTGTATGTCCTTAAAAAAACATTAAAAAGGTTAGAAAGGGGCGAATAAGCGATTAAAACAGGCACACCATTAAAACTGTCATTTATTGCAATATGCTGTTCTAATATTTTTCTAGGGTAAACTTTAATTAGATTTTCATATTTAACAACATAGACAGGCTCATTCGAGTTTATACAGGGCGAAATTTCAGCAAAAGCGCCAAAGTTTGGATTTTCAACAGCGGGAATTCCATTTTTGCTAAGGGCTGTTTGTAGTAAGTCCGTTTCATTGTTGATTAAGCTAATATTAAAGGCAGTAGATAAGTTTGTGGTATTTAGAGTTATAACCTCCTCTATGGGGGTAAGAGCGCATAAAAAGGCATTATCTGTAGCAGTCTTCTTGGTATTACCCGATCTATTTACATAAGAAATTAAAAAGACTCCAACAGAAAGAACTAATAGGATTGCCCAAACCTGGTTAAGAGTTTTTGCAGTTTTATCATATTGATTCTCAATCTTTTTAAAAATATTTGCCATTTATATATTAATAACTTTAGTTTGAATGGCATCGACGAGAGTCCTGGACTTTAGGGAACCAGTTGGTGGTCCGCAGTATTGCAATCGGATTTTAGAAATTGAAGAGGCTCCTGTATAAAACCCGGTTGCGCTTGGAGATACAGGGAATATTTCGGAAACTTCGTAATAATATTTTTTACCTTCATAATAAACAATTATTTCATCTCCAATAGTTAACTCATCAAGGTATGTAAACCAGGCATTAGAATCAAGAGCTTTTGTTTTGTTTGAAACTGCATGAGCAAATAAATAGGTTATACCAATTTTTTCGGGAGTTGAGGTAAACTTACCATGCGAGATTCCATATTCCCATGATTTTTTATAAGTTTCTTCATATCTAGGGTCAACGTCCTTTATTATCTTTTTAAAAAGATCTACTTTATCGATTCTTAAGTAGAAGCCTAGAGGGTCTATTGTAGTTTCATCAAATTCATTAAATGCTTTTTCAGCTTTTTCTCCAGAAAGTTCTGCAGGGTTTTTATTTATTTCTTGATAGGTTTCTTCGGAAGGCAAAAAGCTTCCAAAGAAGTCGCTAGCATTAGATTCTGTCAGAAGTAAAGAAGTAGAAATATAAATTAATATTATAAAAATTACTATTAATAATATTTTAGGTAGTGATTTCATACTAATCGCCTTCGACTCCTGGAATAATATCTAAATTAGGTTCGGCTAAATAAATATTTGGAATTTGATTTTGATAATTAAAATCGAGTGAAAACTTCTTTTTAATAGTATCGGATTTTGGATCCACAAAAACCGTCACCTCAACATCAACTAATTGTTTATAGTCAAAGGCATTGCCGTTTTTGTCTTTAAGATCGTTAAAATTGAATTTATAGCCTCCCATTTCATTCAAAGTGGACACCAATTCTTGAGATTCATTACCATTCATAAGCTTTAAATATACTAGGCCGCTTGATTGGACTGTTCGGCCATCTGTCGAAAAAACTTGTCCATTGACCCATTTATTTACATCTGAAAGTTTTTCAGCAAAGGTTATTGCTTTAAATACATCTGGGTAGACGGTTCCATTTGAATATAATTGGAATTCATATGTAGTAGAAGGATTAAGGTTTTTAACCGTAATCAAATGATATTTTGTGTCGGCCAATTCACTAATTGGTTCCATTGTTTCAGAAAGTTTTAACATGCCAGTAAGAGCCTTTTCGGTGTACCAGCTTACAGTAAAGGAGTCGGATTTTACTGATGACACAACAACATTTACAGGGTCCTCATTTAAGAAGGCGTTTATTGAAAAATCTAGTTGACCTGATTTCAAAATAATTATTGAAATGGGTATAGATATTGCTATTAGAGCTAAACCCAGAAAGTTTAAAACTGATTTTAGAGTTGATCTTTCTTTCATTTTTTAATGAGGTAAAAATATTTTTTTTATATGATCCGGAAAGTGCTGAATTTCCTCAGGGAATATACCCGTTATTTCTAAAAGTGTATCTTGTGGTTCTGAATAATGTCCACCTTTTTTCAAAACATTGACAAGGCCTTTGTGGCCTTCTTTTTCTAAAATGCTTATGTATTTTTCTGCATTTAATAATAATGAATCCCAGACGGAATCCTCGATATTATTAAACCCCATCCAGTTTTTTAAACCATCAAACACTAATTTTACTTCCATTAATAAACCCATATTTGAATTATCAAAAACCAAAGAATGTTTGGATTCAATTAAATCAAGATCAAAAAAATCTATGCCCCATAAATCATGATATTTACGTTTTAACACAGCATCTCTTTCATCTAAGAACTCCATTTCAACTTTATTACCGGACAAACGTTCACGTCTTATTTCAAAAGGAGTTTTTAAGAAAATTGAGAATACCTTAGGGTTTTTACCAATCCTAAAAACAGTAATGTCAGAATCGATTAAGAGATTCGAAAAGTTTTGTAATTTATAATCAATATATTGGTCAACGGTATTGCCAATAATATCTTCGATATAATCATCAAATTGAGGCCTTGAAACGCCAACATCCGAAAATCCAAGCTTAGAGCCAAGATATCGATAGATGTTCCCAATATAAATAAAGTCTCTTTCAAAGACACAGGACAAAATAAGAGCAAGTGTGGTGCCTCCGCTACCGGGCCATCCACTTACGGAAAGGTTTATTTTATTAACTTCGTCATTCATTAAGAATCATTTTAAAAGATTTTATTTCTTTTTCAATCACAGATTGAAGCCAAGTGTTTTGAATGGTTAAAATTTCAATCCATTTTGATTTAGATAATTTAATTATAGCAATTTCGGAGAAATCTTTTTTATTTAAATATCTTTGAATTTTTAATATTTGATCATCGACTAAATTTGCTTCATCATTGTCCTCAAAGTGATCGCTACAAATGTATCCAAGCGAATTACTCATATTTGTTTTTCTTAGTTCTTTTTCTACAAAGTCTTTATTGCAAATAGAACATCTAAGTAAGTCCGGTTCAAATCCAAAATACTGTAAACATTTAATTTGAAAATAGGCCAGGGTAGGTTGTATTTGATTTGGATTTGACTCCAGATAATCTAAAACATTAGTTACTAAATCAAAAAGATTTTTTTGAGGCTCATCTTCTATTGTGAAGAAATTCAGGATCTCAATTATATAAAAGATTGTAGAGATACCTATAGAATTAGATTTTAAGTTTGAATATGAAGAAATTATTTTTGTTTGTAGCAATAAATCAAATTCGCTTTTGCTCTTGTAGTATTGGACATTCACAAAGTTTCCGGGATCCAAAGATGGAGCATTTTTGCTTAAAGTTTTACTTGCCCCTTTTACAATCAACTTGAGTTTACCAGAGCCTTTTGAAAAGCAAATAAGTAATTTAGCAGCTTCTTTAAGAGGTCTTAATTGTAAAATTAAGACATCTTCATTTATATTTCGCATACTCTAACTCTCTTTAAATCATTTAACCGCATTTTGAATATCCGCAGGATCTACAAAGAATACAACCTTCTGCGTACTCTAAATCGCTTCCGCATTCGGGACATTCAAATAAATCCCCAAAGTCGTTAGTTTTGGAATAGTGATTGTCCTCTTCTGCTTCTTCCTTAACTATAACAGGGGGCTCTTCTTTAGTTAATATAACAGTAGGCATTTCATCGTTTTTTAATTCTTCTATTGGTATTTCTAAGTTGATCACATTTTTTGTATCAGGAATCAATTTGAATTGTTGAGATTCAAACTCTAAGTGCTTTTTCATAATCTTAGCAACAGCATCAGGTACCGAATAGACTATCATACCTTTATTCAAGGTAGGAGTTGATGTCCTTATACCCTGCAACTGTTTAATTATCATTTTAGGCATAATGCCACTTCTAAGAGCCATTGAGATCAACCTTCCCATAGCTTCAGTATAGCCTGCAGTAAAACTACCACTTTTGCCTAGATTAAGGAAAACTTCGAATATCCCCTTAGAATCTGAATTTATGGTTACATATAAATCGCCCTGTTCGGTTTTTACCTCATAAGTATTCCCTTTTGTAAACTCTTCTCGTTTTCTGGGTTCGAACAAATTTCGAGGAACTACTGGTGTTGGACTTATTGAGTCTAAAACAGTTTCGGCAGGAGCATTTTTTGGGTCTTCCTTTTTTTGTGTTCCAACTTGTAGAGCCGGATCTTTACTTCCATCTCTAAAAACAGTTATGCCTTTACATTTTAATTCATAAGCTAAAGTATATATTCGCGCAATATCTTGCCATGTGGCGCTGCTAGGTAGATTTATTGTTTTAGAAACTGCGCTATCTATATGCTTTTGAAATGCTGCCTGAATAAACACATGTTGTTCAGGGTCAATTTCGTGAGTGGTTTTAAAAATCTCAGTAATGTATTTTGGAACGCTATACTTTTCAGAGATTTCTGACAAATGCTTGCCTGAAGCTATTTCATGAATAAAATCTTCACTGTAGAAGTTTAAGGCTTGAGCGACCTCTTTGATTAACGGATCAATTACTTCTTGATCTGCACCTCCCATAGAATTCTTTCTTCTATATCCTAGTGCGAAAATGGGTTCTATACCAGGATTACAATTAGCTATTATTGAAATAGTGCCGGTTGGAGCAATAGTTGTTACTCTTGTATTACGCATGTTCTTAATCCCTTGTGAAGCCCATGTAGAGTTTGTGAATTCCGGGAAATTCCCTTTTTCAACTCCTAAATCCATTGATGCCTGATGAGCTGATTTTTGCATAAACTTCATAATTTCTTCAGCAATCGTAATGGA
>CAZLRZ010000025.1:0-12721 GCA_964562165.1 uncultured Candidatus Saccharibacteria bacterium | reverse complement strand
GAGAGTTTTTTGTAAAAATGTATCAAACAGGTGAAGACTTCTTTGTTGTTAATCAGATGGATTTATTGAAGGTTGGTGATAATCAATGGTCCGGGGAAATTAGTCTTGCTAAATATCAATTCACTCCAAATGCTAATTTTGATCCAGTAAAAGCATATTTCAATATAAGTGAGGATTCACAAATGGATCAAGAGGTGCTAAATTTCTTAAAGAAGAAATATATAAATAACGCTTTTGAAAAGAATTAACGAGTCTTGGTTAGTCGAGGATTTTAATTCTGACCTTCTTCCCTTCTCTTTTAGCAATGATTGAAATAATGTTTCTGATTGCTTGTATGTTTTTTCCGCCCTTTCCTATAACTATACCTCTTTCTTCTACGGGAATGGATACATTTAAGACGTTTTCTTGGAATTCATTCACTTCTTCTGTAATAACAATGGTCTCAGGATCTGCAACAATTTTACTTAATATGTATTGTAGTAATTCTTTCATAAAACGTTTGAAAAAAATATAGTGTTGTTATTTAGCTTCTTCAGTCTTTTTTATTCTTGCTTCTGCTTTTTTACCTGGCTTTTCAGCAAATTTTTTTACTAATTTGGTTTTTGGAAGTAAGTTTTGTTTTACGAAAATTGATTTTACAGTGTTTGAAGGCTGTGCACCTTTGGTCAACCATTCTTTAGCTTTATCTTTGTTTAACACTACTGTACTGGGCTTAGTTTTTGGATCGTAAGTCCCAATAATGTCTAAAGATTGTCCATTTCTTTTATCGCGCTGATTAGCAACTACGATACGGTATGTGGCTAAGTTTTTTCTACCAATTCTTGAAAGTCTAATTTTTAACATAATTATTAAATATACAATAAAATTTGCTTTTTAATTTTATCAAAAGCTTGTGTTTAAGACAAGGAATTATAGCTTATTAGGGGGATTCTGGCAATTCCTATTGAGGAGGAGAAGCTGGTGGGGGTATGATATGACTTTCATCTATATTTGAACAACAAGCAATTGGTTTAGTTTGTGAACAATTAATTAAGGAGCCATTGCCTCCCCCGGCTGTATTAAAGTACCAGAAAGAACCTAAATAGTCAGAGCTAGAATTATTTGTCCAGCCTCCGCAATCATTAGAATTGGCCGTGTATCCAGGTGCTCCTTCGGAAATCCATGCGTTTAAGCCATTAAACGAAGCAATGCTGTAGCTATGAATATACGAAATTATTTCATCAGTTTGACACATATGAGTACCACTTCGAAGGGCATTACAAATTTTGTCGGCTGCTTGATATCCAACATATCCTCCAGTAAAAGTAAAGGCACCGTTATATGTTGAGGTTGTTAATCTCAAATATGCTACTGGTGAGGTAACCGCAGCATTGGCAATGTCAATCCAGCCACCTGGATTTCCAGTTACAGTACAAGTGTAAATTTTAGTTTCCGTAGTATCTAAAACTAATTCACCAAGGTATGTGCATGCTGTTGTTGCTTCATCTGCTACTTGTTTCATTCTAAAAGAAGTTGCAGATGACATATTTACCTCTCCACTAATTGAGGCATTGTTTGCGTAAATAGTTCCATCATTTTCAATATTACCTTTTACATATAAATCAGATCCTGCGGAAGGATTGTTAAAGGTTGGTGATGACCCAAAAATTGCATCGTAATTACCTGTTTGAGACCAATTAGTTGAAAGTGGCCCCAAGGAAACGGTTTGAGCAGCGCTGCCATCGTAAATAAAGGTGTTAATTCCACTACCGTTGTTGAGAGTTGCTAAAATCCCAACTGCGGTCATGGTGCCGCAAATCCAGCCGTCGTTTACGGAATATGTTAAAACTTGGCCCGCATTACAGGCCGTATTGTTTGGTCGGTAATCCATATATACATTTGCTGCATTGATTATTTCGTCCCAATTTACGGTCGAAAAATCAATATAATCTGCACTTGATAAATAGCCATCGTTTAAGGCAGATGCTTGGTCAATAGAAATTGATAAATCTGCTGTTAAAGCGCCTCCTCCAGTTAAGGGCCCATTCGTTAGAATTTGTCTTAAAGACGAGACTTTTGAGTTTAATTGATTTTGAATATCAGAAGTGACATTGGATAAATACCCTAATTGTGTGGGAGTAATTGTTGAACTTGATAAAATACCATTGGAATTAAAAAACGGAATTGAGTTTGCTGTCCCTATAATGTCGTTAAGGGTTGTATCAATAGTTTTATTTATAAAGGTCATTGCATTGTCAACACTTAAATATCCTGCATCGTTCGTCCACATTGATATATTGCCGGTTTTATTTGTTAGTGTTGCCGTTGAATCGGCAGTTAAATATCTGCCATCGAGATCAACTGCAATTGGCCCTAATTCATTTCGTGCAAAGGTTAGTTCGCCGGTTATATTGTTAAAAGTTGCTCCGGTAATGTAATTATTGAGGTCGATAAAAGACGCCTCTGAAATTGGTGTCCCATCAAAATTTAAAAGAACTGTCTTAGTGTCGGTCCCTATAACTGATAATGTTAATCTGCTATTGCTTGGAGGTGTGGTTGGATTTACGCCCTGAGTAGGATTTGTTGTGGGGTTTGTTCCGTCTTTGTAAATACTAAGAGTGTCATCGTATGCACAGGTCCAGTTTAAACCATTATATTTGGGGATTTGACCGGAAATACAATTATTAGAAGCCCATTGTGCAAATTTGATAGCGCCAACTTCAATTTCTTCAGATGAAATTGTATCTCCCAAATAAGTTTCAATAACTATCGAATCACCTACTTCGAGCTCCTTTAATTCGCCTGTGTCTGTAGAAATAAGTATCTTGTTGTCCTTTGTTATATATTGACTGGTATTTGTTTGTGTATCTGTTGAGGGGGTTTTGTCGGAGTTATTGACTATGGTTGAGTTTGAATCGGCCCCCTGTTTAAAAACAAAGTTACTTTTTGTGACAAAGAAATAGACGATTATTACCAATAAGGTAATAATCAACATATATAAAACAGGCTTAAAAGAAGAGCCTTCTTTGCTTTCTGTATACATAAAAGTAACTAAATACAATATCAGTTTAAAGAATTTGGGTATAAAGTCAATCGAAAACCTATTGAATTTTGTTTAAAAATTCCAGTTTTTAATGGCTTCGAGGGCTGCATTGGATTCGGCTTCTTGTTTGTTGTGGCCTTCACCTTCGCCGTAAGTTTTGGTGCCGATTTTTACACTCATTTTGAAAATCTTATCGTGATCGGGACCCTCTTCGCTGATTAGATAGTATGAGGGAGTTATGCCCATTTGATCTTGGGATAATTCTTGAAGTTTAGATTTGGAATCAATATCGCTTCTATTCTTGATAATGCCTTCTATCTTGGGGATTAAGTGCTTTTCTACAAACAATTTAGCGGAATCCAATCCTTGATCTAAAAATATTGCACCAAGAAAAGCTTCGAAGGTATTAGCCAAAATATATGGCCTTGTTCTTCCACCGGTTTTTTCTTCTCCCTTACTTAAGTACAAAAATTCACCTAATCCTAGAATCTTTGATGTTTCGGCTAAGCTCGAAGTTTTGACTGTAGCAGAACGGAAACTAGTTAACTCGCCTTCTTTGTGTTCCGGATATTTGTTGAATAGATATTCAGTGATAATAAGTTCTAAAACTGCATCACCAAGGAATTCTAGCCTTTCATTATGTTGAGTAATTTCTTTGTTCGGATTCTCGTTAATGTAAGATCTGTGGACTAAAGCTGTTTTATAAAGGTCGAAATTTGAATATTTCAACTCGAGGCCTTCAAGTAACTTGATTATATTTTGCTCTTCTGGACTAATCATTTTTAATGTACTTATCTTGATTAATATAGAGAGTTCCTAAAACTCCACTTATGAATTTTCTGGTTTGTTCGTTACAAAAATCTTTAGTTAGTTCGATTGCTTCGTTGATTACTACTTTTTGAGGGGTCTTTTTAATAATAAAGCCTTCTAAAATTGCTAGTCTTAATATTAAGAGGTCCATAAAGGCAATGTTTTCGATTGGCCATTCTGGAGCTAATTTTTTGATGATAGCGTCTATTTCTTCTTGATGTTCCGACATTGAGTTAACGAGCTCGTCTGTGAGTTCGTTGTCATAGTTTTCGTCTTCATTGATTTCGATAATGGACTCCTCTGTATATAAAGAAGTATCCTTGTCTTGAAGGTGTCTTTGTTGAAATTCCGTTTGGAATAATTTTTGAAGTGCTAAAACTCTTGAATTATGCCTTGGGTCAGACTTGTATTGCATTCTTATTTAACTTTGATTACTTGTGTACCTTTGTAGGAACCACAGTTTGGACAGACTGCATGTGCTGCCTTCTCTTTTTTACAAGTTGGGCAAATTGAAAGTCCAGGATTTTTTAATGCGTCATGTGACCTTCTGTTGCCTTTTCTTTGTTTTGAAATTTTTCTTTTTGGTAATGCTCCCATTGCTAAATATATCTAAATATAGATCAATAATGCGTTTATTCTACCATAAACATAGGAAATTAAATAGATTTTACTCGGCTTTTTTTAATATATAATTGATAACTGAAATTCCGTACTGTTTTTTATATACAATTTCTGCACCTGCTTCGACTTTGTCATAGCTTTCGGTATGCGGAAAGCGAAAAACTAAAAGTCCATTTGGATTAAGCATTGCAATCGACATGTTCATAACATCCTCTTTGATCCTTTTAGCCATTGGGAAAGGTGGATCCAGCATTATTAAATCAAACTTTATGTCGTCTTTCTTCAAAAACTTAACTGCGTCCATATTGAAGATATCAATTTTCATGTTGTACCCTGCTTTTATTATGTTTTTTTTGATAATCCCTACTGCTTTATCATCAATTTCTACTACCACCGCCCTTTTTGCCCCGCGGCTTATGGCTTCGATAGCAAAGTTACCGCTTCCCGAAAACAAATCCAATACAACAGATTCAGCCAGAAAGTCTTTAATAAGATCAAAGATTGACGTTTTTATTCTATCCGTAATAGGTTTTGCGGAATCAGGTACCTCTATTGTTAAACCTTTTTTTTCTCCAGCGATTATTCTTAACATAAGCTTTTTAGAAATTTGTTTTGTCTAATATATTCGTAAGCAGTAATTCCAACTGTGGTGGCTACGTTTAGGGACTCTTTAATCCCGTACATCGGAATTTGAATAATATGATCACTTGCTTCTAACAATTCTTCGCTTACGCCCGATATTTCGTTACCGAATATCAGAGCTGTTTTTAGAGGAAGTTGTTGATCGTAAATGTTTTTTGATTTAGGTGTTAGTTCAACGGAAACTAAAGAGTAGTCTTTTTCTTTTAGATATTTGATTACTTCGCTTTTTGAATCAAAGTGTTTCCATTGGACGCTCTCTGTTGCTCCTAGTGCTGTTTTCGGGATCCTTGGATGTGGCGGATATGGAGTAATCCCAACTAAAAGAAGTTCTTCTGCAAGAACTGCGTCTGATGTCCTAAATATTGCACCTACATTGAGTGCTGAACGAATATCTTCGAGAACGATTATTAATGAGTGTTTGTTCACTTAGTATCAAAAAACAATTATGAGAAGGATTATACCTAATATTATCCTATAAATCCCGTAATAGCTTAATTTTATCTTCTTTCCGAAGCGGAATAACAACTCTAAGGCTAGTAGCCCACTTAGGAAAGTTGCAAGCATTGCAACTAATAGGGGCAATGAGAAGACTAACTGTGAATCGCCTGTAATGACATCCTTTAAGGCCATTAAAAAGCCTGCTCCTATTGTTGGGATCGATAAGAAGAAAGTGAAAATTTTGGCATCGGATTCTTTTAAACCAGTAAGTAAGCCGGAAGTGATTGTAATTCCACTTCTGCTAACGCCACTAAAAAGAGCTAAGCATTGTGACGCTCCAATTATTAGGGCTTGTGGTATTTTAACGTCTTTTATGGTTTTTGTGTTATTTGTTTTAATTTTGTCTACAATTATTAATACTGCACCAAAAACCATTAGTAGCACTACTGTTACAATCGAAAAACTTTGGCTTGAATCAACAAAAGATTTGAAGAATATATAGAACGGTACCAAAGGAATTAATGCAATTAAAATATTGATAATTAAACTCTGGCTTTCCTTTTTGGAATAGTCGGGATTGCTTTTACCTAGTAATCCTAGAATAATATTTTTAATTTCTCTGCGGAAAAACACGATTAAAGCTAGGAGTGATGCGCTATGCAAAAAAATGTCAAAACTTATATTTTGTTCATCCCAATTTGCAAGGGCCGGCACTAAGCCTAGATGCGCAGAACTAGAAACTGGAAGGAATTCCGTTAGTCCTTGAATTAAACCTAATATTAATGCGTTTATAATGCTCATATTTAATATTAATCATTTAAAATTTGTTTAGCAACCGTATGAACCTCCTTGAGGAATTCGCTGTTACCAAAATTGGCGATTTTTAATTTTGGAATACCCGATTGAATTGTGCCATATACTTCACCCGGACCCCTTGTTTGGAGGTCGAATTCCGCGATTTTAATTCCTTCGGATTCTTTCGAGAAAAACTTTAACCTATTAATAACTACCGGATTATCTTCGAGATTGGTGTATAAAAGGCACCAGGATTCTTGATTATTACGCCCTACTCTACCCCTTAGTTGGTGCAATTGAGCAAGTCCGTAGCGATCTGCATTCTCGATTATTATTATATTTGCGTTCGGGACATCAATCCCGACTTCGACAACTGTAGTTGAAACTAGTATTTGAATTTTGTTTTGATGAAATTCTTCTAGAATTGCCTGTTTTTTGTCTTCTTTGATTTTTCCGTGTAATAAGCCGATTGTGAGCTTAGGGAATACTTTTTGTAACGAACTGTAAAGTTCGTTTACATTGGTTAAATCAGTTGGGTTTTCGGTATTCTCTTCAATCAACGGGCAAATCCAAAAGACCTGTCCCCCACTCTGGACCTGTTTTTGTATCCAACTATATGAGTCTTCTTTTTTTGATAAAGGGACGATTTTAGTATTAGGTATAATTCTGCCTTCGGGTTTTTCTATAATTGAAACCGAAATGTCTCCGAAAAGGGTTAAGGCTATTGCTCTTGGGATTGGAGTTGCCGTCATATGTAAAACATCTGGAGTGAGTTTATTGCCGGTAAATTCAATTAAGTCTTTTTGTTGTTCTACTCCAAATCTGTGTTGTTCATCAATGATTACTAAACCTAAATTCTTAACATATTTTTCTTTATGGTAAAAAATGGCATGGGTTGCGATGATCAGTTCATAAACATCTTCGGTCTCTTTATCTGCTTTGGTATTTGAGATTAGAAGTTTTACCTTTATGTTTTTAAAGAATTTATTGACTGTTTCAAAATGTTGTTTTGCAAGTACTGATGTTGGAACTAAAAAAACAACTTGGTATCCGTTTTTGATAGCTGTTAAGGCTGCTAGTAATGCCACAATTGTTTTCCCGCTCCCTACATCTCCCTGAAGCAGTCTATACATTGGGACTTTGGAATTAAAATCTGCTCCAATTTCATCTATAGCCTGTATCTGGCTCTTTGTCAGCTTGAAGGGAAGTTTTGAGATTTCCTCCTGTAAATCAGAAAATGAATATTTTATATCTGCTGGAGTTCCTTCTAGACGTTTTTGTTGTTCTTTTTTTAGCCTTAAATATATATTTAACAATTCGGAAAATGCTAAACGCTTTCTTGCGTTGATTATTTCGTCAATATTTGAAGGGAAATGTATATATGAATATGCTTCTGCCGGAGTTATTAGTCCCCTTTCCTTTTCGATACTTTTTGGTAAGTCTTCAGGAATTTTATTTAGAAGTTCTTTTTGATCTATTAAAAATGCAAAGCGGTTTCGTAACCATTTTACTGATAAACCCTTTGTTAATGGATAAACCGGGACGATTTTACCCATATGTAAGTTTTGGGCTTTAATTAGTTCGTATTCAGGGGAAGTAATTTCGGCCTTTGTTGATTTTGGATTTAATTTCGCTGAAAGCATAACTTCGATCCCCGGTTTTAACGTCTTAGTAATGTAGGGTTGATGGAACCAAGTCACGGAACATACTCCTGTCGCATCTTTTACTACTCCCTTTTGAATAAACTTACCGTTTCGTAGTCGAATATTTTTAATTTCGACCACCTCTACAATAACTGTCTTTTTTGTATCGTGGTCAAGCTCGCTTAGTGTTGCTATTTTTGATGAGTCTTTATAGTAGGACGGAAAATGATTAAGTAAGTCAAAGATGGTGCGAACTTCAAGTTTTTCTAGTATTGTAGCCTGCTTAGGACCAATGAATGGCAGGATTTGTACCGGATCGTTAATATCCATTTTTTACGCTAATACTGCTAATAGTGGTACAGCAACGATTGAGAAAATAATTGTAATAGCAATAATCCACCAAATTATTTTCGTTCCTTTTGTTTTGTTAGCTATTATTGACATATATATGACTTTAAAATTAAATTAGTTTTTTCCAGTTCCTTTTCCCAACTTTGATTAATGATATTTTTTCAGGATCAATTAATTCGTTCGGGTCGGACATTTTTTGTTGATCAACTTCGACTGCGCTTTCGCCTATCAATCGTTTTGCCTCACTATTACTCATGGTCATGCCTAATTGGGTGATAAGATCTTTTAAGGCAATCAAGCCTTCAGGATTTAGTGAGTTTTTAAGGTCAATCTTATTAAAGGTGGGAATGTCTGTTGGAATCTCTTTATTCTGTACGGTTTTTTCAAATTCATTTTTCGCCTCTTCAGCCTTTTCTTTGCCATCATAGGTCTCTACGATTCTGTAGGCCAAATCCTTCTTTTGTTCCATTGGATTGGTATTGATTCTCAACTTGAGGGCTTCAATTTCGTCTTTTGAGAAATCGGTGAGTAATTCGTAATAATGGACTAATAGGCTGTCGGGTAAGGACATTATTTTTCCGTATTTTTCGTGATTTGAATCAGTAATAAATATGCAATTGCCAATGCTCTTGCTCATTTTGTTGATGCCATCGGCTGATAAGAGTAGCTTCATCGTGATTATGAATTTCTCTTTTTTAAGTATATTTTTAACTAAGGTTCTGCCGGCTAACATATTAAAGGTTTGGTCGCTTCCACCGAATTCTGCATCTACATTCATTGCTACGGAATCGTATCCTTGTATAAGAGGATATAGGAATTCGTGTAAGTATATAGGTTTGTTTTCGCCTAAACGCTTTTGGAACATATCCCTTTCAATCATTTGCTGGACAGTGAAATTGCTAGCTAATTCAATTACGTCAGTGAAAGTTAATTTTGAATTCCATTCGGAATTAAACTTTATTTCCGGTGGATTTTGCGAATCGTCAAAATCAAATATAGTTTTGATCTGTGAGATAAATGCTTTTGTGTTAATTTCAATATCTTCATCAGAAAGTTTTGGCCTAGCTGCGCTTTTATCTGTTGGATCCCCTATTCTGCCTGTGAAATCTCCAATTAGGAAGATTATTTTGTGCCCCATCTTTTGCAGTTGTGACATCTTTAAAAAAGGAATTGTGTGACCTATATGAAGTCTTGGGGCTGTAACGTCTGCGCCCATGTAGAAAGTTAGCCTTTCTCCTTTTTCTAGTGCTTTTCTAAATTCTTCTTTTGATGGAAGAATGGCCTCGATTTTGTCATCAAAGAACTTATCGAGGGCTTCTTTTGAAGTGTCAATTTTAATATTATCCATTTGTATTTTTAACTTTAAAGTTAATTATAACTCTTTTTTCTCTTTTGAATAACTGAAATTACAATAGTAACTAGGATAATAGCTGCTACTAAGCCTCCTGCGAGGTAATAAATTAGTTTGGGAACAAACATAAATGTCATTTCAATTGTTTTGCCCTTTTCTAACAAATCGTTTTTTGTTGTGAACTTTACGGTGTATTCCCCTACGGAGTCTAGTTTTTCGTCAGAGATCGTCAAGTCTTTATCAATTACAATATTATCAGTTGGATACATTCTGGTGGGTAGCAAGTCGTTGATTTCGACCTCGGTAATTAATGTCCCGCCTTTGTAGATTGAGATTTTGCCTTCTGGTGTAAAAAATTTACTGCCTGTATTGGCAACTTCTGCTCGTACGTGAATAAGGGTGTCGGATGTAATATCTTGATTCGTAATGTCTAAATTAATATCCATTTTATATTCCCCCGACAGGCTTTGGATTATAAAGGGAATATATTTATCGTCTTTAACCATTGTTTTAAAGGAATTGTCAGAATACAGTGAATATTGAATACCTGGGTATTCTGAGACGAAGTTCTTAGAAGAAAACTTAACCCTGACTTTATGCTCTATTGTTTCGTTTGGTTTGATCGTAAATGTCTCTTTAAACATTTCAAGGGATTTGGTAGAGTCTTTAGTAGTTTTTTGTACTTCAAAATCGCCCCCAGATAGTCTTGTAACTGATATTTCTTCGGCTTTAACATAAATGTCCTTCTCTGTTGGGTTGGTAACTTTTATTGTATAGGTTTTACCAATGTCTGTTTCTTTAACTGTAATTTCCTCGGGTGAAAGTGTAAGACTGGCTTCTGCCCTAACGGTTTTGGTGGAAAGGAGGAATAAAAACGCTCCTGTTAATAAAAGTGTTGATAATTTTTTAAGCATTTTCTAGAAGATAAAATACAAAATAATGTCTATTTTTGATAATAATGTTTTTTAAATTGAATGGCAATAGAGATTTGACATATTATGTAAAATATTTTAACATGGTTAGTAAAGGAATTTATCAAATGCGAAAAATCACAATACAAAAGGCTGAAGATCCCAAAGTCGGTGGCTTCTTAAAGAAATTAAGACAAAAGTTCTATCTTTCTCAAGAAGAAATCTCAAAACGTATTGGTGTGTCTAGACCGACTTTAATAAAAATCGAAGCTAATAAGGCTGATATTACCCTCCTGCAGGCCAAAAAGCTTGCTGATTATTACAATATTAGTTTAAATGATTTACTTCGAGCTGAAGATACGGTCAATTTCAATGTTAGGCATAGTATGAAAGATTTAGTAAGTAAAGACCCTCTTTCGTCGTTTGATAAGGAAGCTGGATTTATGAAAGCGAAGGAATCTCTTATATATTCTTGGGGAGCCCTGTTGGGACACCCAGATTTTACAGAGGTAAATGTTCAGAACTTATTGTTTTTAATTGAAGCTAATTATTTTAAAGAATATCGATCCCCTATTTTTGGCCTAAATTATTTAAAGAACAAATTTGGAGCTGTAGTCAAAAATTATTCTCAAATTGTGAACGATTTGGCAAATTCTAATGACTTGGAACTTATCAACTCGAAAAAGTTTGTTTATCCAAATATCAAATATTTGCCTCTAAGGCATCCGAATTTTTCCAAAATGACCGCAAATGAGAAAAAAATAATTGATCAAATTATTACAACGGTGGAAAATAATGGTATCAACTATATACCCAGACTGTTGTGTGAAGTTGAACAGTATAAAATTGCTTCCGAAGGTCAAGAAATATCTCTTTATACACAATAGGTTCTAAATGGTGCGCTAATAGCCGCTTCGAATAATAACCTATTGGCCTATGTATTGGGTGTGCGATGCTTTTTCGTAACTGATCTTTGTTGAATTTAGTCCTAGAGAGCTTTTTGAGCCTTTTTTGTGTTTTGCCTCTTAGTGATAATGATGGTTAAACTTATTATTATGTTTACTATTATCAAATATGCGCTGAATCCAAATTCTGAGAATTCCCAATTTTTTACCATTAAGAAAGTTAAGGATTGAAAAAGCATACCGACAATGTATGGAGTAATAGTTTCGCTAAAAGGGTCCTTTCTTGCCTTTATAATTGTTGGAATTGCGGCTAATCCATCACTTAATATTGCAAATATGATTGCCAGATTTGCCTCTTTTGTTATCCCCCAAAGAATTAATGCAATTACAGACATTGCTCCACAGATGTAATCCGTTGCGGTTAGCTTCCAATAGGCATTTTTATTTAAAAACGAAGAGATAAAAACCAATAAAGGACCAAAGCCGGACATAAAAGTTGGAAGTGCTCCCCAAGTTATGCCCTCCGAAATTGCTGCAAAGAATGCGATCATTGGAGCTATTGACCATAGTAGCCAAGTCACCCTATTAGGTTTTGTGCGTCCCTTTAGAGTGTTGAAAATATAGGATGAGATGCCGATAATATTAACAATCGCTCCAAGAATCAATAAAATTTCCATATTACATTATATAATGTGTTAGTTTAAAATATACTCCCAGCCAGGTTGCCACTTACCAACTTTTCTCCAATCTTGCGCGAAAGCTTCTTCCCAAGTTTGTCCTTTTAATAAAACGTCTAAGGCAAGTTGTGGGGCTTTATGAGCAACTATGGCAATATGTTTACCGTCATAATTTTTTTTAAGATCCTCTAAAAATGAGCTAATTCGTTTTTTTACGTCCTCGTAGCTTTCACCCTCAGGGAATGCTGTATTAATTGCTTGCTCTTGTAACGGCTCGACTATTGATGATGGGTTTGAATTGTATCTACCATAGTTACATTCTCTTAGTCTTGGATCAATAATTATGTTCTCGCCGAAGGTTATCTTTGCTGAATGAACTGCGCGAATCAAATCCGAACAAAATACTGCATCGAATTGTTTATCTTTGGTTTGATCAATAAGTTGCTCTGATTGCTTAATTCCCAATTCTGAAATATCTACATCTCCCCATCCAGATGAAATATGCTTTTCATTGTCTGTTGTCGTTCCATGGACGAAATATGTAATTTTTACCAT
>CAZLRZ010000024.1:9188-12970 GCA_964562165.1 uncultured Candidatus Saccharibacteria bacterium | reverse complement strand
GTACCCCAATGACCAAGTGGTCTAGTTTTTATATGTTCTCGTTTTAATTCTTGTTCTAAAAAGAAGTTATCCTTTAAATAGAGTTCAGCAACACCAATATAGTTTACTAGGCGCATATATTTGGTGAGCGCAAGAAGAAGTGCAGGACTATTAAGATCAGAAAATTGGGCAGTCATAATTAATCTAATTTTATATATTTTATTGTGTCAATTTTAACTCGGTTTTGCAAGGAGAAATCGAGGTGACAGGCTCGCTAAATATCTGATATTATTATTATTAGATTAAAAAAACAAAAATGATAAACGATCCAGCATTATTAAGAGAACAAGTCCAAAAATCTATTGTAGATATTATTACTCGAGGGTTAGAGGATGGCTCGATGGGTGAGGATCGATCAAAAGAAATTGCCAATTACGTTTTAAAAGTAATGCCTGAGAATATTGACTTGCCAAGGCTTTTGGAGGTGATTCCAAAGCTGGACGATACCTTTGAAGAATTAACTGTGGCGGTTTTACCAATTATGCAAGAATACGAGGACAAAATGCAAAATGCAGTAAACGAAAAAATCACAAAACTACTTTCAGAAGGGAAGTTGGATGACGCCCTAATGCTTACTAATAAAGCCATAGAAGCGGAAAAGAATTTAACATAAAATAATGACAGAATGCCTTCTTTAGCTTATAATCAATAGATTTTATCAAACTATTTAATGGATATTTTTCACGTACTTTTTTATCAGCCAACATACAATCTTTTAATGTTGTTTACCAGTTGGTTTGGATCTTTAGGCTTTGGAATCATCCTTATTGCCTTGTTTTCCAAGCTTATTACTTTGCCTTTAACAAATGCACAAGTTAAAAATGCTGAAAAGAGCAAAAAACTTCAGGTAAAATTCAAGGAATTAAAAGAAAAGTACAAAAACAATCAGGAGAAACTAACTAAAGAAATGGCCAAAGTGCAAGCAGAAGTCCTTCCTGGACAATTGGGAGGCTGTTTGTCCGTAATTGTTTTCATTATTATGTTCGTTCAAATCAGAGGCGTAATCTTAGACCTAGTAAACAAAGGCTATCATTCATTCAATGAGGTCGCATATTCTGAAGTCCTAAAAAAGAAAGAAGACTTAATTAAATATAATCTTCCCGAAAATCTATCAGAAGGAAAGCACACCATTGATTTGAAGGTAGTCTCAAGTGGTGGCAATACACTAGATAAACAATATGAATTCGAAGTTGTTAGCAATAAAGCTACTAGGGCAGAGGCTTTAAAAACCGAATTAACAGCCCTAACTGACGAGGAGAAAACTCAAAGAAGAACAGCTATCGAGAAAGCTTTAGCTAGTGAAAGAGCTTCAGATATTTCTGTTTTCAACAAAGATCTTCAAGCCGGTTTAACAAATATCGAATTATCAAAATTCCTATTTTTCACAACAGATAGCGCTAGCGCTTATCTAATCGATAAAAACAATCCTGATCTAACCTTTTTTATAAGGCCTCCATCAAATCAAACAATTGATTATTCAAAAGCAGAAATTAAAATCGATAACAATTTAATTACAGATAATATTGTTTATCAACAGGGGGATCAATTAGGGCTTAACTTCTTGGGTGTAAATTTATCCAAGGTTGCCTCAGATTTTGATATTTTCAATCTTTCAATAACAGCTCCATATATATTGATTGCGGTATTTAGTGGTATAACTCAATACTTCGTAAGTAAATTGTATTCGGGCGGATCGGTTACTCCAGACTCAACAACAGAACAAAAGGAAAAGGAAAAAGAAAAGGAAAAAGCCAAAAAGAAAAAAGACAAAGATAAAAAAGAAGAAGAACCTGATTTTGCAGAAATGATGCAAAACTCATCTAAACAAATGAATATGTTCTTCCCAATTTTTACGGTTGCAATTTCGTTAGGATATTTTGGTGGAGCGAGTTTTATCCCTATGGGCGTAACTCTTTTCTGGACTGCACAGAATAGCTTTGTTATAATTCAACAGATGATTATTCAAAGAGATTCTTTGATTAAGAAGGTTAAAGAAAAAATTGAGGCAATAAAGATTAAAACAAAATAATTATTTTTAATAAAAATGGAAGATTCAAAAATTTTAGATTTAGCGAAAGAACAAACAGAAGAGTTCTTAACTCAACTCGGACTTGATGGCGAAATCAAAGTATCGTTTATGGATGCCGATTCAAAAGAAGAAGTATCATATAAATATATTAAGATCGAACTTGAAGGGGAGCATCTATCGGAGCTTATTGGTTTTCATGGTAAAATGCTCGAGGGTTTACAAAACATCTTGGGTTTGTTTATTAATAAATCAATCGAGGGTAATAGTTATAGAGTGATTGTTGATATAAATGATTATCGCAATAAAAGAGTAGATTATTTAAAAAAGTATACCGAAAGAGCAGCACAGGAAGTCAAAATGAACAAACAACCATTAGAGCTTCCTCCAATGAAGCCCTTTGAAAGGAGAATCGTTCATATGATATTAAAAGAAGACCCTGAGCTAGAAACCGAAAGTGTTGGTGAGGGAGAAGACAGAAGAGTTATAATTAAATCAAAATAAATAAATTATTATATTTTTAAAAATGGTACTTAAGTCACAAAAAAGAGATATTGTTGGCAAAAAGGTCAAAAATCTTCGAAAGCAAAATTTAATTCCTGCTTCCGTTTATGGTCCTAAACAACCAACAATTAATCTCGCATTAGACAAAAAAGAATTCAAAGCTCTTTTCAAAGAGGTTGGATTCACAAAATTATTTGATCTCGAATTACCCGATGGTAAAACCGTAAAGGTTCTATTAAAGGAAGTTCAATATGATTATCTAGGCATGGAGATTCTACATATTTCAATGTACAAGGTTAATATGGATCAAAAGATCATAGCAAATGTCCCTGTTTCCTTCGTCGGTTTATCAATGGCAGTCAAAAACAACTTGGGTATTTTAGTTACCTCAGTTTCTCAAGTCGAAGTAAAATGTTTGCCTAATTTGATCCCTGAAGGAATCGTAGTTGATATCAATGGTTTAGATAATGTTGGAGACAAAGTGTTTGTAAAAGACATTAAATTACCAGAAGGTGTTGAACTAGTCGGAATCCACTCAAAAGACTTGGTCTTAGCTGCAATTTCTGCTCCTCAGAAAGCAATTGAAGAGGAAACAGTTAAACCAGCCGAAGGTGATGCAGCTGCCGCAGAAGGCGAAGCCAAACCAGAAGACGCAAAAGAAGAGGCCAAATAAGCTTTCTTAAAATATTTAAAGACGGCACTAAAGTTTTAGTGCCGTTTTTTTTGACACTGGTCCTTATCTGTTATAATTTTAAATATACATAAATTAATAGGTAAACATGTCATTGCCCCAAAATGTTGATAATACTACAGTAATAGCTTCAGATGAAATCGCTGAAATTGAAGCCCTAGAAGCCAAGGTTTTGGGTACTAAACTCCCTCAAGAATTAAAAACAAAATCCCTAAATATGCTTAATCGGCTCAAAAAGCTCGCTAGGTATGGATATTTCTCAAAAGAATTTGAGCCGGTTGAAAAATATATTGGTTGGATTACAAGAATTCCTTGGAATTCAAATACCGAAGACAACCTCGATCTAAACAATGTTAAAAAGCAACTGGACAGCACCCATTACGGCCTTGAAAGTGTTAAGGAAAGGCTCCTTGAATATGTCGCAATGTTAAACCTGCTTTCTAATCAAGAAAAATTTCTTGAGGGAACACCAACTAGAGAAGAATCCGACAAAAAGTATCTTGAAGAAAAACAATCGCAAGT
>CAZLRZ010000024.1:0-9088 GCA_964562165.1 uncultured Candidatus Saccharibacteria bacterium | reverse complement strand
ATTTGTTTTGTTGGAGTACAAGGTATCGGTAAAACTTCTATTGCGAAATCTATTGCGGAGGCTTTAAATAGGGAGTTTGTGAGAATCCCTTTGGGAGGTTTGGCAAATGTGACTGAACTTAGGGGGATTGTAACTAGTGAACCTAATGCTGAACCAGGACAAATTATTAAATCCTTTATACGTTCAGGAGTGATGAATCCTTTGATTCTTCTTGATGAAATTGATAAAGTCTCAAAAGAAAATTCTGTGCAAGCAGATATTATGGCTGTTTTGCTGGAAATTTTAGATCCGGAACAAAACACCTCTTTTAGAGATCATTATCTTGATTTCCCTGTGGATCTTTCAAAGTGCATATTTATATGTACAGCTAATAATCTGGGGGGAATATCTGCAGCTTTGTTAGATAGGTTAGAAGTTATTCGTATGATTTCGTATACCGATGATGAAAAAATCAGTATTGCTAGACATTATCTTTTGCCAAAAGTAATGAGTGATTCGGGTTTAACCGATGCTAATATCATTTTTGATGAGGATGTTTGGCCGCTTGTTATTAGGCCACTAGGTTTTGATGCAGGTATTAGACAACTCGAAAGAACACTTAGGATGTTTGTTAGAAAGATCGCTAAAAAAATCGTACTAAACGAAGGTAAGGTCTTTAGAATTACTAAAGATAACTTCAAAGAATATATTCCGCTAGATATTGGTGTGTTTTCTTAGAAACTTATTATTTTTTGGTGGAGGTTAGAACTTTTTTGTATTCTTTATCCAAAACCATAATTTCTTCTACTGCACGTCTTACGACTTGAGCTTTATGCATTCTTCTATTATCAGATGCCCATTGTAAATAGGTGTCGATTTCTGGTGAAATTATTAAAATGAATTTTGTATCAATTATTTTTTTAATTGAATTTAGAAATTCAGAGATAACAGTTTCGACAGTTTTTAAAGAATATGTTTTGCTAGTTAATAATTTGTTCTTGATTGCATAATTCCAGAATGATTCGCTATCCTTGCCAAATTTTTCATCACTCAATGTAAGAATAGGTTTCTTTTCGTTGATTGCAGTAGAAATTAAAAATCCAATTACGCTTGCTTGCACTGTGGTTTCAATCACGATGAAGTCGGATTTTTTAATAAAGTTTATAATTTTTGAATATTCTTTTTTTGCTTGTTCAGGTTCGGCAGAAATTTCGTTTAATTTAATTACTGAAAGTTTATTTCCAGCATTTTCTAGGGCAGAGGCAATGTTTACGTAGTTTTTGACAAATTTTGAATCGGTTTGGGAAAAAATAAATGTAACCTTCATTTAACCTCTGTAATATATAAAATTCGTTTTGATTATATATCAGTTATTGAAATAATGTCAATGGGGATAATAAATCTAGCGATTTAACTTTTTAGGTAATTATTGGTAAACTAATATATATTTTATTAAATATTGAATTGTCATTTCTAAGTTTTCTACAAAAAAAACCAAAAGAAGGCGAAGTTCAAGTCGCGCTTGATATTGGAACTGAATATGTAAAAGCGGTCCTCTTTACTGTCGATTCAATTGAAAAGAAGATCTTAGTAAAAGGCTATGGACGTTGCAGACAGCACACAAACGCAATGCAGGGAGCAATGATTATCAATATTGAAAATGTTACAAATGCTTGCGATATGGCAATTGGGTCAGCTATTGCATACGCTGAAAAGCACAATCCTTCAAAAGAAAAGAACAATAGATTAATGATCCCAAGAAAATGTATTATCGGAATAGCCGGCGAACTAGTTAAAGGAGTGACGATAATGGCCGACTACGAAAGAGAAAATCCAAAAGTTAAGATCATTCAAAAAGAACTTGATGATGTTATTAAACACATTAAAGAAGAAGCATTTAACGATGCTTTAATAGATATTGCCGAAGAAATTGGCGTTAAGCCCGAATCTCTTGAAGAAATTAACACCAAAATCAATGCCACATATATTGATGGTGTAAAAGTTGACGATCCTATAAATTTTACAGGGAAAAACATTACTTACAGAGTTTTTTCAACTTTTGCTCCGTCTTTGCATATCAATTCATTGAAACAGGTTGCTAAAAATCTAAATTTACAATTAATAAATATTGAAGTCGAGCCATATGCAGTTGCCCGTGCAATTTCGGGGGGACGTAAAGAAAACTTCGATGCGATCATTCTAGATTTAGGTGGTGGTACTACAGATATTGCAGTAATTGAAAAAGGGGTTGTTGCGGGAACTAAAATGTTTGCATTTGGTGGTCGAGTAATTACAAAAAGAATTTCTCATGATTTTGGAATCGATCTTAATGCTGCAGAAGATTTAAAAATTAACTATTCAAATGGCAAGGCAACAAAAGCTGAATCAGACAAAATAAAATCGGCCCTAGTAAACGATCTACAAGTATGGGCAGATGGCGTTGAATTAGGCCTTAAAGAGATCGAAGACGTGGAAGCCTATCCTTCGGTTATCTATATTTGTGGGGGCTCTTCTGCGCTACCTGAGGTTAAAACGGCATTAATGGAGCATGCTTGGTTACAAGTTTTACACTTTCCTAAATTTCCAAGGGTTGAATTTTTATATCCAAAAAACTTAGATGAAATTGAAGATCTAACAAGATCAATAATCGATCCGATGGATGTGACTCCTTTATCTTTAGCTAGAATGGTATTAGAAAGTAATAAATGACATATTCAAGTAAACCATTAAAAATATTTGTAGAACCCGATGAAGAAATAGTCTTTATCGTTGAAAAAATATTAAACGCTCCTTCAAATCGAGTAATCCTAATAGTGCCAAGCACTGCTGCTTTAATAAGTAGCGCAGTGAGTCTAAAAATACTTTCAAGACAATTATTAAAAACCCCCAAGCTAGCAATTCTAGTTTCTGATAATGAAGGCTCATTTGGGTTGGGTGAAAAGGCAGGATTAATAATCAGCAAAAAAGTTAGTGAAATCGACAAGGATTCTTGGATGGCAGCAAAAGCATTTAAAGATAAATTAATTGAAGACATCAACAGAGTTAAATCCGAACTTTTAGGTGATCGCAAAGTTAGCGAAGATCCAGTAACTCAAGAACAATCAGACCAAACCGAACAAACAGAACAGCTCGAACAGCCTGAACAACCGGTGAAAGCAGAAATTATTGACGAACCCAAAATAGAAACTTTACCAATAGTTCAAAAGCCAAGGATCAAAGCCAAGGTCGTGGATGTTGGGAATCTAAAGATATATGCTGGCGGAGATATCAATGAACATCTTGAGCTACTTGAACTTGAAAGGAATAGAAATAATCCCGAAAAAGTAGTAAACTTAACAGGTGATTCGGAATTAGTGAATCAAATAGCAGATATGGACAAAAGAAATCCGGGCCTAGTTGGGCAGGACGTTACGGAACAATTGAATAGTGCAGGAGATACTTTTAGAAATCGTACCCGCAACTCTGGCGGTACATTTTTTACCAAAATTGGTGATTTTTTCAAAAAAATCACTAAGGTTGTATCAATTAAAAAACTTTTAATTGGGTTTATTCTAGCTATTCTTGTTTTTTTCGGTGCTTCTTTTTTCTTCTTTTCTTCAGTGGACATTAATATAAAATTCAGTGAAAACAAAATGG
Source organism: uncultured Candidatus Saccharibacteria bacterium (assembly GCA_964562165.1). GTDB lineage: Bacteria > Patescibacteriota > Dojkabacteria > B142 > OLB20 > JAKQLP01. Next base: position 5,473 of record CAZLRZ010000024.1, on the reverse strand, counting down.
CTACCAAAAGAACGGTAACTGGTAAAACCGATATTGTTCAAGTCGATGTTCAAAACTTAGTTGTCCCAGCCACAGAAATTACAAAAGAAAGTACATTATCATCAGAAGCAGCTACCACAGGAAAAGGATTTGAAGGCGAGCATGCAAAAGGCTCGATGGCACTTATGAATACATCAAACAAACCGGTAACGATTAAAGCTGGCACAGTTGTCACATATCAAGCAAATAATAATTTAAAGTATAAAACTCAAGAAGACATTACAATTGATGCCTTTAAAGGGGATACAAGAACAGTAGTAGCAGAAAACTTTGGTGAGGAATATAACATAAAAGAAACAATCCAAGATTTTACTATAGCCGGATTTGCTGATGTAACAGCTTCAAATATTTCACAGATTACCGGTGGTACTAAAACGGAGATCAATATCCTTTCAAAAGCAGATATTGACGCCCTCAAGGCAAGTATGGTTGAACAAATTAAAACAACATTATTAACCGATATTAAAAACCTCTTATCAGTCGAAGACCAATTACTACTTGGAAGTGAAAAATTCACCGAAGTATCTTTTACCACTAATGTTAAAGAAAACGAAAAGGCTGATAACTTCACGGCAGATATCAAAATGACATTGTCCATTATGAGAGTCACGAAATCTGATTTAAAGACAATCCTTTCGGAGGCCTTAAAATCCGAATTAAGTGTCGCTAAAGTTTCCGTAAGCGATCCTATTATTGAAAATATCACCATCAAAGATGGGGTTTCTACCTTTGATATTAAAGCTAATGCATCTACTGCAAATGATATAGACCTTGATATTCTTAAGGGAGAAATTAAAGGTAAATCAGTTAACGAATCAAAAGAATACATCAAAAACATTACGGGAGTAGAACAGGTTACAATTAGGTATAATCCTTCATATATTCCTTATGCATGGCAAATGATCCCCGATGATATTACCAAGATATCCATAACGAAAACCTCGGCTCTCGACTAGTTTTCGGCCTTTTCTTGACAAATTTTATCTCGATGCTCTAGAATCGATAAATAGGAAAATAGCAAACAAATTCTTCAAGTGCTAATTTTTTAATTTTACTTTTTAAAATTTTTTACTATGGCAAAATTAAAAATTGTCCCAATGGGTGGAAATATTTTAGTTAAACCTGGAGTTTCCGAAAAAGTCTCAGCAAGTGGAATAGTCCTTCCAGAAACAATGGATAAAGAAAAGCCTCAAAGAGGTGAAGTTATGGCTTTAGGTTTGGGCAGATTAGCTATGGATGGTCGAAGGATGCCTTTCAGCGTAAAAGTTGGAGATATAATCATATTCAAAAAATATTCACCTGATGAAGTCGAAGTTGATGGTGAGGAATACTTAGTAATGGACGAAGAATCCATTTTAGCAGTAATTAAATAATTTCTAATTTTTATAATTTTTAAAAATGGCAAAAAGAATCGTTTTTGATGACAATGCAAGGCACGAAATAAAAAAAGGTGTCGACATTTTAGCTGATACAGTAAAAGTTACTTTGGGGCCAAAAGGGCGCAATGTTTTAATTGAAAAGTCCTATGGCGCTCCACAAATAACTAAAGATGGTGTAACAATTGCAAAAGATATCGACTTAGAAGATAAATTGCAAAATATTGGAGCGCAATCAGTAAAAGAGGCCGCAACAAAGACAGTAGAAAGAGCCGGAGACGGAACTACAACTGCAGTGGTTTTAGCGCAATCAATCATTAGTCATGCTTTTAAAAATATTACCTCAGGCGCTAATCCAATGGAAATCAGCAGTGGCTTGGATAAGGCATTCCAAGCAGTAGTAGGTGAATTAAAGAAAATGAGCAAGCCCGTTAATAGTAAAGAAGACATCAAAAAAGTAGCAATGGTTTCCGCCAATAACGACGAAGAAATTGGCGACATTATTGCAAATGTTATGGATAAAGTCGGTAAAGAAGGAGTTGTAACTGTAGAAGAAGGTCAAACCTTTGGAATTGTTGAAAAATATGTAGAAGGAATGCAATTTGATAAAGGCTTCATTTCCCCATATTTTGTAACAAACACAGATTCATTAACAGCCGAAATAAGGGACCCATACATCATTATTACGGATGGCAAAATTTCGTCAGTCAAAGAAATGCTTCCATTACTTGAAAAAATAGCAGAAGAAGGCAAAAAGGACATTGTCATTATTGCCGACGAAGTTGATGGCGAAGCTTTAGCCACTTTGATAGTTAATAAATTAAAGGGAATCTTGAATATTGTTGCTGTAAAAGCACCGGCCTTTGGTGATCGAAGAAAGGAAATGCTTTTAGATATCGCTACTTTAACAGGTGGTTCATTAATTTCAGAAGAATTAGGCAAAAAAATTAGTACTGCCGGTTTATCTGATTTAGGTAAAGCCGAAAAAGTAATTGCCGGAAAAGACGAAACAACAATTATTAATGGAAAAGGCAATAAAAAGGAAATTAATACAAGGATCGATCAAATCAGACGAGAAATTGATTTAAGTTCTTCTGACTATGATAAAGAGAAGTTAATGGAAAGATTAGCCAAATTATCTGGAGGTGTCGCTGTTATTCAAGTCGGTGCAGCAACCGAAGTCGAAATGCACGAACGAAAAGATCGTTTGGATGATGCTCTTCAAGCAACCAGAGCCGCAGTAGAAGAAGGTGTAGTTGCCGGAGGCGGAGTTGCTTATCTTGATGCAAGCAAGGTTTTAGATAAATTAGTAGTTTCTGGTGATGAAAAAATCGCCATTGATTTACTAAAAAAGGCTTTAGAAGCTCCAATTAGAACAATTGCTGAAAATGCAGGAAAAGAAGGCGCCGTAATTGTAAGTAATGTAGGGAATGGAAAGGGTTACGATGCCAGACGTGATGAATATGTCGATATGATTAAGGCAGGGATAATTGATCCTGTTAAAGTATCAAGACTTGCTCTAGAAAATGCCGTTTCAGTCTCAAAAATGTTGATAACAACTCAGGCAGTTGTAGTTGAACTTCCCCAAAAAGAAGAAAAATCTTTACCACAAATGGGTGGAATGGGAATGGACGGAATGATGTAAAAAACTAAAACTACTCCGGCTTTTTTTAAAGCCGGAGATGTTCATATCTAATATCCCCTATGCTAAACTATAGGGGATATTTATATCTGTCCAATGCAATTTATTCAGAATTACATAATAAACTTTTGGGTTTGGTGGTACTTTGTTGAATCCAAAAAATATCTGAATAAAATTTTATCAGATTGGGTATTCTTCTTAGCCTACCTAAACATAGTCCCTATGCTTTTAAATCTTTTTAAGCCCCTTTTCCAAGATGAAACTTGGCAGGGCAAACTGATTGCTTTCCCAATAAGGCTTTTGTGGGTATTAATTGGTGGAATTATTATGCTGCTTTATTCTGTCGCTTTGTTAGTTGGGTTTATCCTTTATTTGTGTTTACCGGTTTTACCGATTATTTCTTTATTCATATTTAAAAGCATATGAAGGTATTAAAAGGTGTTGAACAACTTGGAACGTATTCTGGGATCGATTTAAAGATCGATTGGAATTATTTACTTAAAAATTATGGAATTCGTCACGAAAAAGAGAAATTCGACAAAGGGCTAGGACTATTGTTAAGAATCGTCGCCACAGTATTGATGGTCGTTGATTTTGTGTATTTGATTAATATTGGTGGATTTTATATTTGGAATTTCCTCAATATTTATAATATTGAAGGGCAAATTTTTTGGGGAGCTTTTCTACTTTTCGTTTATGCATTCTATTTAGAACGAGATCGAAATGCTTTTTACGATACTTTAAGAAGTGAAGATCTAAATCAACTTCAAAAAAGAATTGAGGACAAAAAAGTCACAAAGGTTAATATCGAAAATTACATATCTAATGGATTATTGAATATTTTAGATGATGTTTTACGAGAAGATCCTAATCATTTTTTAAAAAACTTTTTAGATTATATTCTCGAAGCCGAAAACGTTCAGAAGATAATACCTAGATTGGGTATAACTTTGATGGATTTTAGAGAGATTTCAAATAGATTATCTTTAGAATCCAATCTGCATCAAGAAGTTTGGATTCGAGAAATCTTTTTGCAAGGCTTTATTATTTCACTCACTTCGGATTTTGAAAGATTTGATGAAATTGCGGTATTTTTGTTTCTATGTGAAAACCCCCTTAAAAACATACTATTTAAAAAAGAAATTTCTACTGAAAATATTAATTCCCTCCGATTATGGATTCAAAACGAATCCACTCGTGAAAAATATCAAAAGAGGTTCCTGGAAAAATCAATTTTGAAGCCGATCAATAGCGTCAACAGAAGCTTTACATCGAGATTCAGCCAAACTTTGCAAAAGTTCTCAAGAGATTTTACTGCAGAAATTGTAAAAGAAGGCTTTGTGTATTCAATTGGTAGAGACGAAGAGATTTTAAAATTAGTTCAACTTGTGCAAGAAGGAGATTCAAGCGCCACATTAGTGATTGGAGCGCCGGGTGTAGGGAAGACTACATTTATAAAAAGCCTAGGGGTAAAAATGGTAGTCGAAGATGTCCCAAAAGAAATTCAGGATAAACGCTTGGTTAGCTTTGAATTCAATCGTGCGTTTGCCTTGTCAAAAGACATTAATGAATTCAAAGCGATTCTCGAAAACGTTCTCGAGGAAGTCTATAAGGCCGGAAACATCATTTTAGTCCTTGAAGATATTGATCAAATGGTGAATATCCGTAATGAATATTCTCAAGAAATAATCAATTTAATTGTTAAGGGAATTGACAATTACAAGTTAAGAATTATTGCCTCAACAAATCCAGAAGGTTATAAAAAACATATTGAACCTCAAACCGCATTATCAACTTTGTTCAGCAATGTTGAAATGGCTGAACCATCTGATGCTCTTGCCGTGCAGATTTTAATGGATTTTGTCCCAAATTTTGAAGAAAAATATAAACTTCACATTGAATTTGATGCTTTGTTAAAGTCCGTAAAACTTTCGCATCAATACCAATTTGATAGAGTATTACCTGATAAGGCAATCGAACTGCTTGAAGAAACCTGTTCAAAATCTCAAATTTCAGGTCTCACCTTTGTTTCAGAACATCAGGTCGATGAAGTCGTTTCTGCAAAAGTTGGTGTAAATGTGGGTGCTTTATCAAAAACCGAATCAAACAAACTTATTAAGCTTGAAGATCAAATCCATAAAAAATTAATTGACCAAGACGAAGCAGTTAAGGCCGTCTCAAATGCTATGAGGCGCGCCAAGGCCGGTCTTCAAAACACAAGCAGACCAATTGCAAGTTTTCTATTCTTTGGTCCAACGGGAGTTGGTAAAACTGAATTGGCAAAAGCCTTGGCATCAGAATACTTTGGAGATGAAAAATTGATGATCCGATTAGATATGTCCGAATACCAAGAAGCAGAAAACCTAAAAAGATTAATAGGCGAAGCAAACGATGAAGAATTTGAAGGTGGTTTTTT
>CAZLRZ010000023.1:9394-13614 GCA_964562165.1 uncultured Candidatus Saccharibacteria bacterium | reverse complement strand
CCTGCAAAGATGATTCGTGTAAATGGCGTTGACACAAAAACCATGGAAGATTACGTTTCCGGTATTGGAGAAACAGCGGATAAGGCTTGCGGAGATATGCAAAAAATCACAGAATGGAATGCTTTTGCAGATTCACAAGGGTGGGCGGCAAACGATCCTAAAAGAGAAAAATACTTAATCGGCGGCAACTGCTGGCCAGAAGAAGCGATCAAGGCTCAAGTTGTTGCCGCCAGAACTTACGCATATAATCGTGCAGATTCGATTTGTACATCAGATAAATGTCAGGTCTATAAAGGAGGGTTCGCTAAAGCCTGGGCAGCATGGGAAACAAAGGATAAAGTAATAGTATCGGGCGACAGCGTAATTGATGCTTTTTATTCAGGATTTAACAGTAACACAAGGGGAACAGCAAATATCGAAGCTGTTTGGCCATATTCATCTCCAAAATCGTATTTGGTTTCGGTAAACGATTCCGCTTTTGCTTATTTCCCTCGACTTTGCAATCAAAATTATCGAAGAATTGATTTCTCAACAAATTCATTTACTATAGCCGATTTTCAGCAAATGCTTTTATGGACCCAAGAAAAATCTAACTGGGGGGATTATAATTATATTGAACCAAATTATTGGAATGCCGATGTTGTTAGAAATCAGATTAATAATAAAATCGGTTCGCTTACAGGAATCGATGTAATTAACGATGCTTCAGGAAGAGCTATAAAGGTGGTGTTTGTTGGCCCTAAGGGAACAGGCACTGTCTCAGGCCAGTTTTTTAGGTATCTTTTTAGCACTTGGGCGATTAGAATGGGTAGAGGTGAAGGAATTAAAGGAATTACTTATGACATAACTACTGCAAACTAAAAATTATGAGCATACTTGAAGAAATAACAAAGAAAAATATTATTAAAGAACCTCCAAATGCGGCAGTGATGAAGTTCTTTGGGATGATAAACACTTATCCAAAGGATGCATATTTTGCGACACAAAACGAAAATGAACAAGTCGTAATGGTGCTCAGAAAGCATTTCATCAAAAACTTCGGCTGGGCTTTAACAACGGTAATCGCTTTAATTGCTCCGTTAGCTATAATAGGTATTCTTAATTACTGGGATGCAACCTTCAACGGAGGTCAACTTTTATCTAACGAAATAATTTTATCTATAAACACCGGGATATTAAATGGGCTTCTATATTTCTATCTTCTACTAGTTATGACCTATGCCTATTTTGGCTTTATCCATTGGTTTTACGATGCTTTTATTATCACTAACGAAAGGTTCATATCCATAGATTTTGATATTTTAAAAGGAAGGACAATAACGGATATTCCTTTAGCAGACATTATTGACGTTTCTGAAATCGTTCACGGATTTTTCCCATCAATTTTTGGATATGGAACAATTGAATTTAAAACTATTTCCGAAAAATTTATTTCCATTCAGAATATTTCATACCCAACTTGGTTTCGAGACAGTTTTGTTGATCTAATTTCCTTTATACGTAGTAAAAGCGATAATCCTAAAGATACCGATTTAGTTCGAGATTTTTCAGAAAATACAGAATCAATAAAAAATATTAATGCTGAAGTTTCCGAAGTTGTAGAAGTAAAAGGCGTCGCCAAAGATTCTCAAGTTGGAGATTCTCAAGTTGAGGATTCTCAAGTTGTAGAGGTAAAAAAAACTGCAGATAAAATTACTAATTCTAAATATATTGAGCCATGAATTCATTGTTAAGCATTGACGTAACCGCTTCAATAATAGTTGTCTTTAAAATCAGCTTAATGATTTTTACCGTCTTACATCTCTTTTTCTTAATGTATATAATTAAGCAGATTCACGGAATGAAAAAACAACTTTCAACTTTCAATCAAATTGTAGTCGAAGGTTGGGGAGTAATACACATAGTGCTATTGATTTTATTAATAATTTACTTCATTTTCTTGCCCCAATGAGCGAAGCGTTGATACAAAAAAAATATTATATAGGGACTTCATCAAAGAACGTCTGGTCAAGTGTTTATGCATACAAGCCCCAGAACCCGGAATACAGAGAGAGTAGGGGCGAAGTATTCGCTGCAATTCAACTTAAAGGGCCCGACAGTTTTTCGCTTGGGACAGCCGGAGGACTTCTATTAGATCGATTCCACGAAGCATATTTTGAAAATGATAGAGACCCAACAATATTAGCTCTAGAAAAGGCATTAACCAAAACTGGCGATTTTTTAAGAGATATTTTAAAAAACGACGAAGCCGATAAAGAAGGCATTGATTTGAGCATAATAGCATTGGTTATTCAAAAAGATTTAATTTTCGTTGTTTCTTTGGGTGGTGGAAAGTTATATGTTAACCGCGAAGGTGAATTAAACGAAATAAGTTCAATCCTAAAAGACCCAACAGGTGATGGCATCGTAAAGGAAGCCAGTCTGGTTGCTAAAAGAGGTGATGTCTTTCTTTTAGGAACCCCCGATTTTGATAAAGAAATTTTAAAACAAGACATTTTAGAAGTAACACAGGATTTTACCGAAAAGCCCATTAAAACTAGAATTTTTGAAGACTCTTCAAAAGTTGCAACAATGTTGATTGGATATAATATTGAAAGAAAAAATTCAATTATCCCGGCAGTTAAGCCTATACCAATCGAAGAACCAAAAGACGCTCCGGTAGAGATTACGAAAGAATCTACGAAAGAGGTTACTGAAGAATCCACTGAGGAATCTGCAGAAGAAGCCCCAACAGAAGGCCTTGCAGAATCTTCAACAGAAGCTCCAGTAGAGGCTATGAATGAAGTTCCGGAAGACCTTCCCGCAGAATCAGCGGAAGCTTTTTCAGAAGATGATGAATTAGAACCTACCCTAGAAGATATTATAAAAGCTCAAATTGATGGACCTGAAGAGGTTCAGCAGGAAGGAATTGGCGATGCTGAAGAGCTCAAAGAGTCTGCAGAACCTCTAGAAGACCTAGCTGAATCCGAATCCGAATCCGAATCAATTCCATCATTTGTTAATCCTATCGTCGAAGCTCCAGCAGTTAATATTGTAAAGGCTCAAAATCCAAAGTTTTCCGGTATTAAATCTAAACTTGGGTTATTTAGAAATAAAGTAGTCGAAAAATTAAAGGCTATAAAAATTAAAAAAGAAAAGCCGGCCTTTATTGTTCATGATGGTGATACTGTAAAACAGATACAGCAACCAGTAGTTAACATTCCTTCTAGAATCGAGCAGGTTGAGCAACAAAAGGACCTTTCAAATATGAAAACCTATCAAGTGGTTTTATTTAAAATTAAAAGCTTCTTTTTAGGAAATTTTAAAAAAATTAAGGAATTAGTTTGGGACAACTGGCTGGGTTTTGGGAAAAATTATGGTGACCTATATCTACAACAGCAGGCAAGGCGAAGACGATATGGATTCTTATTCGTATTAATAATTTTTGTTATCGCCATTTTGTACTATAGCATTGATGGGGCAGTAAACAACCAAAAGACCAAAGAGCAAGAAGAATTGGCCAGATTAAGTTTTACTCAAGTTCAATCCGAAATTAAGACAATTCAAGAACAATCAATATATTTAACAGGAGCAAGTGGCGGTGACGAACGCAAAACTCAAGCACTAAAAAAACTAACAGAGGCAGAGGGTAAATTAAAAGACCTAGAATCTTTTGCTAGCCTTGTGCCCGAAATTCTTGTTGAAAAAACAACAATTTCGAATTTAAGAAATCAGTTTAATAGAATAATACCAATCGCAGAGGCCGTTGTTATTGCCGATACGGGAGACATTTTCCCTAATACAAGTCCATCGGACATTGAAATTGCCAATGGAAAAATATATTTGGCAGATAGCCAAGCAGGGAAAATCTATTCCTTCGATTATTCGGGCAATAATAGAGCAGAAGTAGCGACTGGCTTTACTAAGCCAAAGTCGTTAACCTTTGATTCTAACAATAATACTCTATTAGTTTTGGACGAAAATCCTGATAATGCAATTAGCATAATCAATTTGGCGAATAATTCAGTAAATAAAATGGCGGCAACAAGTTTGTCGAAAATTGCTGGGACTACTCAAATTGAAGCCGCTTTAATTGGCGGAAAAGATCCGAGGCTCTATTTATTGAACCCCGAAAAGAAGAACATCTCTTATTACACTCGTTCAGGAAGTAGCTACAGTACATTGATTAGCAGAAACACTTGGGACGATCTAATCGGCGCTACCGATCTTAAAGTTGATGA
>CAZLRZ010000023.1:0-9294 GCA_964562165.1 uncultured Candidatus Saccharibacteria bacterium | reverse complement strand
TTAGCAGAAACACTTGGGACGATCTAATCGGCGCTACCGATCTTAAAGTTGATGAAGGCCGAATTTATTTTACTTTGCAAAAAAATCTTGGACTATATAGGGATTACAATAAAAAAGAAGATGTGATAAACATTCAAAAAATGAACGAAGGGGACAATTTCGTTGCAGCAACGGCTCTTTATGTTGATGGCGTGTATGTTTACATTGCTGATCCAATAAACAAAAGAGTATTGGTCTTTAAAAAGGGTACGCCTGACATACCATTAGTTGCTCAATATGTTTATACCGGAACTAATGTAAACGATTTTACCAATATTAAAGAAATTGTCGCTGATAGAAACCAGAACAAAATCTTCATATTAAACAACACCAAGATCATAAGCCTAGATATGAATTTGCTCTCAGTGTATAATTAGTCCCTATGAAATTACTAGCGCAAAATAAAAAAGCATTATTTAATTATGAACTCCTTGAAACTTTTGAAGCGGGGTTGATTTTGCAGGGCTGGGAAGTCAAATCAATTAAAACCGGCAGAATGTCATTAAAAGAAAGTTATGTTGTTATCAAAGACAACAGGGCTTATCTGATCGGTGCTAACGTTCCAAAGTGGCCTGGCGCCTTCGTTCCCAAGGATGGCGAAACCAGAGAGAAAGAACTTCTTCTCAATAAAAAGGAAATCGCCAAATTATTAAGCGGGGTTAAAATAAAAGGCCAGACTGTGACCCCAATTGATGCTCATTTATTCCACGGAAGAGTTAAGCTAAAAATAGCTCTGGTAAAAGGTAAAAAACTTTACGATAAAAGAGCAAAATTAAAAGAAAAAGATCAAAAAAGAGAGATCGAAAGAGACCTTAAAACTATGGGTATGTTAAAATAAATTATGCAAGATAATAATCAATTCAATCCAATTCAAGACGATACCCAGGCTCAGGGGGCTAATCCATTGGGGGCCAATCCGATGGGTGCAAATCCACTTGATGATAATCAAATAGGTGACAGTCCAATTGGAGCTAATCCCGTCATGTCCTTTATCCCTAAAATTCAACCAACGGCAAGTCAACAAGTTAGTGTCGGAGGTGCAGAATCGGGTGGTGCAACAATTAAAGTAGAAAGTGGTCCAACAAGATACGAGCAAGTTGATGCTAAAACGCCTGAATTAGAGATTATTAAAGAAGATGTCGAAAAAATCGAGAAAAAAGAAATAAAACCAGATCCACAAGCCAATCCACTTGTAGCTCAAAACCAACAGTCGGCAAGCACTTTGCCGGTCGATACAAAAAACTTAAAAGACCAATTTATGCTAAAATTCTCTGGCCAAAAAATTGATGAATCTTTGTATAAAGATCCTGATGCAGTTAAAGAGTCAGCAGGAAAAGGAGATCCAAATTTAACAAGGACAGCTATTCGGTTATTCCTTTTAAGGTTAATAAATAAAGTCGCTAAATAAAAAATCCCTTTTTGGTGGTTTAAAAGTATTTCTAGTATGATAATATATTATCAATGCTAATTTAGATTTATGTATGGATTAGATTTTAATTTGGAGGGGATTTTTGATCCCGTCTTTTGGTTAACACTGCTCGCAAGTATAATAGGATTGATCCTATTAGGGTTCGGGTTAAGATTTTTGTTTAAAATATTCCTCAAAAGAGTAAAGGTAGCTTCCGCCGAAAAGAAATCCTTGGATGCTGTCGTTTTTGAAATCCGTGTACCAAAAAATAACGAAGTGGAAATCCAGGCTGCTGATCAATTATTCGCTGGTCTTCAATCCATTGGTTTAAGCGATAAAGGTAAGTCCTTTAAAGATAAATTCAAGGCAAAATCCTTTGTGAGTTTTGAAGTGATGGCTATTAGCGGATCTATTAAATTCTTTGTAGTGGCTTCTTCAAATATCTCAAATACAGTCGAAAAGGCTATTAATGGGGCATATCCAACTGCTGAAGTTATATCAACAGATGAATTTAATTTGTTTTCGGACGGCTGTAGTCTTGATTATGCTTCTCTAAAACTGGAATTTGATACTTACAAACCTGTAAGAACATACGATGAATTAAATACAGATACGATGTCACTTATACTTTCTCCTATGAGTAAACTTAATGCCAACGAATCAATTGGCTATCAAGTCCTTTTAACTGCTAGTGATGGAAAGTGGAGAAATAAAGGTAAGAACTATGTCCAAAAAATACGAAATGCATTTATGGATACAGAAAAGAAAACTAAACCAAAGGTTAGTGAAGATATTCTCGCGGCTATCGAAAAAAAGTGTGAAAAGGGAGGCTTCAACGTTGATGTAAGGCTTGTGGCAACTTCACCCGAAAAAGAAACTGCCAAGCAATATATTGATACTATGGTAGGAGTATTTTCACAATTTAAAAAAGAAGGTGGAAATGCATTTAAAAGGAACAACATAAAGGGTAGAGATGGTATTAACTTCCTCAAAAACTTTATTAACAGAATCCCTGACGAATCAATGACTTTGAATACTGCAGAACTTGCTTCAATAATTCATTTTCCAAATGTAAAAGTAGAAGTGCCAAATATAAATTGGTTAATGGCAAGAAGAGCACCCGCAAGTGGAGAAATCCCTTCAACTGGCGATTTATGGCTTGGGGTAAATATTTTTCGAGATGTTCAAAAGCCAATTTATATCGATCGTGACGATCGACGTAGACACATGTACATCATTGGTAAAACTGGTACGGGTAAATCATATTTTATGCAACAAATGGCTTTGCAGGACATGATAAATGGCGAAGGGCTTGCCTTCCTTGATCCACACGGAGACTCTGCCGAATGGTTAATCGAAAGAGTGCCTGCTCATAGACTTGAAGATGTGATCTATTGGAATCCTGGAGACACCGAAAGGCCAATAGGCTTTAATATTATTGAATTTTACAATGAACAAGATAAACATAGGGTTGTAAATGCCTTCTTAGGATTGATGACAAAAATGTATGATCCACATGGTCAAGGTATAACAGGTCCTCGTTTTGAAAGATCCGTTAGAAATGCAATGCTTACGGTTATGGAACAAGAAGGATCAACTTTAGTTGAGGTGCTTAGAATATTAAGTGATCAAACCTACCAGCAAAAACTAATCCCCTTCATCAAAGACGATGTTGTAAAAAGATATTGGACCGATGAAATTGCTAATACCCAAGAATTCCATAAATCCGAAATTTTAGGTTATATTGTCTCCAAATTTGATCGTTTTGTCACCAATAAATTAACAAGAAATATTTTTGGACAATCAAAATCAGGGTTTGATATGAGATCAATTATGGATAATAAAAAAATCCTTATTGTAAATTTGAGTAAGGGTTTAATAGGAGAAGAAAATGCACAATTTCTAGGCCTCTTATTAGTCCCTAGAATTCTTTCTGCGGCAATGAGTAGAGCAGATATACCTGAACGAGATAGAAAAGATTTCTACCTTTATGTTGATGAGTTCCAAAATTTTTCTACAGAAGATTTTGCACAAATTTTATCTGAAGCTCGAAAATATAAATTAAATCTAATAGTCGGTAACCAGTATGTTACACAGATAGACGAGAAAATCCGTGATGCAGTCTTCGGAAACGTCGGTACCGCTGTATCTATGAAGGTGGGTACTACTGATGCACAATTCTTGGAATCTTTATACACTCCAGTTTTTAATGCAAATGATCTTGTGAATCTTGAAAACAGAAATGCTTATGTAAAAATTATTAACAAAGGAGAATCTCCTCCGGCATTTTCCATCGCTACAGATTATTCTCTTGCGCCATTTGATATCCCGAAAGCTGGTAATGAGAAGGTAGCGGAAATAGTTAAAAGTCTGTCAAGGTACAGATATGGCCGTGATAACAAAATGGTCGAAGCCGAAATGCGAGCCAGATCAGTCGTAAACGATGCCAAATTAGACAATAAGAAGCCAAATAGTCCATACGGCTCGGGAGGCTGGGGTGGCCCGGCTCCTTTATCCCCAGGCAAATAAAACTATAACTTTAAGCAATAAATTCTGCAGCTCTTTCCTATTTGCAAGCCAAATGATAAAATCTTTTTATGGGCCAGTAGCTCAGCCGGTGAGAGCATCGTTCTTATAAAGCGGGGGTCGGTGGTTCGAGTCCACCCTGGCCCATGATAGTACATCACTATTCCTAATTTGATTTTAAGTAAAACATTTAGCATCATATTAATATTATGAATGGACCAGATATTTTACATGTTAATGATGTTTTACAAGTCAATCCAGACGTTTTAATACTGCATGGATTAAAGCCTAAATCTAATGATAATGGTGTTTTGTCTCCTTTTGCCCAGCTGGATGAAAAGCTAGCAATAATAATTGGATTAAAGCCACAGATATCTACCTTTTCAATAAATTTGGCTCATAATAGTAGTAGTGGATTCTATGCTCATTCTGGCTTAATTATAGGAGGCGGGCAGGTTGTTAATGCTGCTCCAGTAGACAATATTACCAAGGTTGATTCAATTACTTCCAGAACGTATTTAAAAAAAAGTGACCCCACAACTAATTTAACTAATATTGTTGATGGTGTAGGTGGTAGGCCAGGTATCAGTAACCACAACGAAATAAATATTATAAATCCTAGTATTGGCGGCTTATATGTATTACCTCTAGACGAAGACTACAGAAGTGTACCCCAAGGTTCTTATGGTCACGAAGAAGTTAATGACGCAGCGAAAGTTTTACAATTCCCTGTATATTTGATTATGAGTGGAGGGCTAGTCTTGGCAAAATTTCAAGATGGACAATTTGTTCCTGCAAATTCGGATATATTAAAAAGCAATGAAATTCCCCAAATTGAAATTACTGAAGATACCTTTCAATACATGCGTAATAGAACTATGGAAAGATCTCCTTTTGATATTAACAAAGTGGGTTTACCCGATAGTCTTAGATGTATGAATGTTGTCAAAGGCATGATGCTCTTAGCAGATTTAACAGCTAGAAGACAAGGTAAGATAGAAAATTTTATTGGTTATTCCATCCCCAATATTTACCAAAGGAGAGTTGTTGAAATTTATCAAGATGAAAATGGTAATTTAATGCAGTCCAGCAAAGTTAGTGGGCCAAGAGTCTCACTTATTCCTGAGGTTAGTAGAATAGATACCAGGCAACCCTTAGTGGATTTAGAACTTTATCCAAATAGGTTGGGAGTTGATAAAGAAATTTCGCAAGAAAACTTTATTGAAATAATTCTATCTAAAATAAAAGAATTTGGTACATATCGAGATATTCAAGAAAAACTAATTGGCCAAGCCTTTGGTGTTTATCTTGCGGCTGACAAAACAGGGCAAAGCGAATTTGCCCAATCGATATTAAAAGGTATTACAGAAGCGGGATTTGGCAATAACTGGCAGGCCATGGTTTCAATGTGGCAAAGCCGTGTTGGAGAAGATGGTTCTTTTAGATTAAGGCCAGAAGATTTAGAAAGATTTCAAAATGATTAAAGTATGCCAATTTGTTTAGTCTTCTTCTCATGTTTTCTATATACAAGATATTTGCGAATAAAAATGCTAAACTTTGTTATATAAAGTTGTGTTTTTATGGCAAGTGAAAGTAATCAGGTATGTAATATTATAAACTCAGACGACGCCCCAAAAATACTTAAAGAAGAGGGCGCAAGAGTAGCTCTGCAAGATGCTGGAGTTTTATATAGGCTGGGTGAGGCGGCCAATATACTGGATAATGCTCTTGATCCAGAGAGACGTTCTGTAGATGAAATCCTTGCAGAAATCCGAACTGCTGCTAATGCTGCTAATCCTAACCCCGAAAAAGATTCAAATTCGACAATTCAACTTGCAGAAAGTTCTATCCTTCCTGATCCCGAGGCTCAAGTTGATATAAAACAATCAATAAATTTGGTTAAGAGCCATTTAAAAAAAATCTATGGAGAAGAAATCCCTCAATTTATGTTAGATAAACTAACAGCGCTTGAAAATGGCGGCCTAAAAGTAAGTACGGAAGAACTTGAGGAGGTGATGACTAAAGCGGGATGCCCACCACTAGAGATATCAATCGCTGCCGGAATAACTGATCGTAATAACAATATATTTCTAAAAGATGATTCAAAAAATCGAACTGCCGTTCACGAGATTTTTCATGCAATATGTAAAAACCCAAGTGAACTAGACGATAATACTAATCCGGCAAATGAATTGGTAGAGGAGGCGTTGACTGAACTATGGACTTATCTAGCATTTTCTGGTGCCTCTTTACATGATCCCGAAAGCATATATAACGCAATTGATGTAGATAAAATTAAAAGATTTACCAAAAACGTTGCGGGGTCTTATGTCTCCGGTTTCAGAACGTTGATAGAACATATTTTAGAATTGCCCGAAACAAAAAAGAGTGGTTTTGCCAAGGCACTTCCAGCAATATTCGAAGGATACATAAATAATAATATGGATGTATTTAAAACCACTTTTGGAATAGGTGATGGTCTAAATATCTTACAAAAAATTGTAGATCCGAGGGAAATTGAAACTATTCCACTTAAAATTGCCCTAGATTCCTTAATTAATGGTTTTGGAAGCACTCGTAATGAGAGGTCAGATGGTCTAATGCAAGCCTTCCCAGAATATGCTGAGCTTTTTACCAATTTCCATAATGCCCTTACTTCTAATGAAATGATTATTAAATTCCCCGAAGTGCTTTTAGCGGAAAATGAGAAGATTCCATTGTATGAAGGTTTTGAATTCAATGCTGATTATAGGGAAGAAAACAAACCCAAAGGGCAAAGCCGAAAGGTTTGGGTTACGGCGTCTTTAGGACTAGATCCTTTGCTTGATATACGCAATAAGAAAAGTCTATTACCAGGCCTACCTGCCAAAAAAGCTTATATGCTTTGGGAAACAATAAAATTTAATGCTGTAAGGCTAGGTTTTGGATCTCCTCAAAACATTGATTTGTTCAACAATTCCTTAATGAACAAATTCTTAGGTACTTTAAGCGTTCAAGATCATGAGGTTACTTTGAGATCCCTGCAAAAATTATTCAAGATTTCCGCTCAAAACGTAACTAACTAGGGTACGAAATTTAATAAACTTCATCGTGGCTTCCAATATCAACCGGTACGATTTCTTCTCCGTTTATATAAAAATAGATTACTATTCGGTAAGAAGTGTTGATCGAAATTGAATGTAAATCTGATAAAACGCCTTTTAATTTATGTAGTCTTAATGAGGGATGGCGAATGTTTATTTCAGCCAATTTAAGAGTCTTTCCATAAAGATCAATGAGGTCCGGATGCTTTTTAAAAAATTTACGCGCGCGTTTAAGATATGATTCGGTAAAAATTATCTTGGTCATTCAACAATTCTTTTTAAGTGGCTATCAATTGATTCCTTTTTGTGTTTTTTATCCTTTAAATCGGCCAAGGATTCTTGTAAAGCAATTGCAATCTCAAATTCTCGAAGTTTGTTGTAATATTCAATCGGAAGAATAGCATATTTTGTCACGCCTCGAACGCTAACTAATATTTCTTGGGTGTCATTTTCAAGCATTTTTATTCCTCTAACTTTTAGTTCGTTAGCTGTAATTTTATGGGACATTGTAAAATTTAACACAAATTAAATAGTATTATAAATAGTACTATAGAGGGTGCGGTATGTCAAGGGTGAACCTGGCTTCGGTTTGTGACGAAGGGAATAATAGATCGGCTTAAAGTACTCCAATCTGATTCGTATTCTTTTCCGGTTTCTTCTCAAGTAGCTTGAAGTATTTTTCTGTGGAAGTGGTTTTTTTATGGCCGACAATTTCGGCGACTTTTTCAATTGTTAATCCGTGTTGAAGTTGGAATATTATGAATGTGTTGCGCAAATCATTAACGTTAACGCCTTTGATTTCGGCTTTGTTAAAGATGTTATTGAGGCTTGATCTTAGATTCCTTATTAAAATATCTCCACCGTTTTTTGTGTAAAAAAGGAAATCCGATGGACCCTTTTTGTCTTTTATACACTTTTCAAAATAATTAATTAAAGCAGTTAAAGCTTGACTATTTAATTCGATTTTTCTTTGGGGGATGCTTGAATACTTCGTTACGGTTAAAAAACCTTTTTGTTCATTAATAAATTCAATGTCGGCAACTTTAAGCCTTGTCACTTCACTGATTCTGAGGCCGGTTTGTAAGATCAATTCAATAATGGTGTAATAACGAAGGTCAGTGCGGGCAACGTCTCTGATAGCTCGATATTCAAAGGAGCTTAATATCCTAGTATTTGATGTGACAAATTTTGGATGGCTTACTTCTAGTGCGGGATTATTTGAAATTAACTTTTTTTCTTGCAAGAACTTAAAAAAAGTCCTAAGGCTATTTATTTTTCTTGAAATAGTTTTCTGGGTTAGTTTGTTTTTTTGAGCAATTTCTATAAGATATTTTTCTATGAGCTCGTGAGAAACTGTTTTTAAGTCAGAAATCTTTTGAACATCAAGGAATTCCCCGAATTGTTCTAAATCTTTATTATAGGCTAATAGTGTGGATTCTGTCCGTCCTTTATGTCTTAGAAATTTATCGAAATCATTTGTTAGGACTTGATAATTCATTAAGAAATCAGTTAAATTATAACTAGACTAAGGGGGATAGTGGTTTTATTATATATTAATTTTCTCCTACCGGTCAATTGCTATAAGATATGTTTTTCCAAAAATTAAAATATAAAATCCGCAATATTAATTCGAAATTCAATTCCTTACATATAAATTGGCTGGCCATTTTTAGTAAAGGATTACTGCTACTAATTATCGTTGCATTGTCGGCGGAAATATATACCACTTTTGAAAAAGGATTTATCACAGCGAATAGATTTACGGAAGAGCAAGAAAAACTGGAGGTAATTAAAAAAGAAAACGAAGAACTAAAAGATCAAGTAAAAGAGTACGCTTCAATTGAATATAAAAGGATTTATGCAAGAGATAATTTGAATTTGGCACATCCAAACGAGACTATTTATTTAATTGATCGGCCTCTTGAACTTCCCGAAATTGAAAAATTGCCCGAAGAAACCATGAGAGTTAATTTTGATAATAAGGTTCAGTATTGGACTAAATTGCTTTTTGGAATCCAATAAGGTATTATTACTTAGCATTTTGATGCGGGGTGGAGCAGTGGCAGCTCGTCAGGCTCATAACCTGAAGGTCAATGGTTCGAATCCGTTCCCCGCAACCAAATTTCCCCTCCACATTTTTTCACCAAGTTTTTTCGACAATTATTTTTCTACAATTCTTGCAGTCAGTTTAATTCGTAATTTTCTTTTGACTTCTTAATCGTTTTTTTATAGATTTAA
>CAZLRZ010000022.1:0-14221 GCA_964562165.1 uncultured Candidatus Saccharibacteria bacterium | reverse complement strand
AATTCTTCTAAAATGGAAGCCCAAAGCTTAGTACTAATGGAGGCCATTGCGTCAGGGTTGCCAATCGTTCGGTTACATGGAAAGGATACAGAAGGTGTAACAAAAGATTCAATAACAGCAATACATATTGAGGATGGCGCTGAGGCCAAAAAATTCGCAGATGAAATTGAGGCCCTTGTAAATAATCCAGCCCTATACTCAAAAATTAACTCCAATCAAAAAATGGAAAGGGAACAGTTTGGAAGAAACCAATCGTGCGGCCAGTTGATTGAGGTTATATCAAAAAGGAAAACTGATTTAGCTCTTAAAAACTAATCGTCCTTCGATTTCTCTAAATATATTTTGATTGTTTCTTAAATACTCCTCGATAACTTCTTGGGCTGAAGTGCTTATTACCTTTGTTTTCCCGCTTGCTTCGAGTTCTTCTTTGGTTACTTTCAAATATGATTTTGAATTTTTATAGTGATATCCTTGAAGGCATACTGTATAAAACTGATCAAGCTTAATGTCTTCCCCGTCTTTTTTTAAACTTAATAAAGAGGCTCCCTTTTCATCATAAATTGCCTCAATACCACTGTTCACCTGATAATTTTCACCTTCACCGTTCCTGTTTTCTTTTCGCATAAAATGTTCGAACATTCTAAAAACTTGTTCGCCAGTAATTGAAAATCTCGTTAATGAATCGTCATAGGGGAAGCAGGTCTTTATATCCATAAGAGTAACGATCGGGCCGAGTTCTTTTGTTCGGATGGATCCACTGCCTAAAAGGACAAAATCAGATTCCGCTGCATCTTGGACTGCGTCAGCAATTAGGTTTCCAAGTTCGGTTTCGACCTCTCTTTTAGGGTGGGTGTGTTTTCTGGATAATTTACAAACAATCGACTGATACTTGTTATCGACTGTCTTTTTAAAGGAATTTATAAACTTTGTAAGCTTTTTGTCGGGTTCTGCAATTCTATTATCAATCTTAATTAATCTCCATTTATAATCGACAATTGAATTGGTGTCGTCTTCAACAGTAATGTCGAATCTTCCAATCTGATTTGTACCCACGCCTGCTTGCGTTATTAAAATATTATTAACCTCTTCGGGCTTTTCTAAAATCGAATGAGAATGCCCACCAATAATCATATCAACACCCCAGTCTTTATTTAGCATTTTGGCTAATGCGATATCAGAATCTAGTCCAATATGGGTTAAAAGGATAGTTAAATCTATGTCGTTTTTTTTGTATGCATTACAGATCTTCCCAACTTCTTGACTGGCTTCTTGAAGTGTAACAAAACTTCCGATTAATTCGTCTTGTTTGATTGAATCGATGACCTTCTCAGTAATGATTCCGGTGAAAAGGATTTCAAATCCATCCATCTTTTTAATTAAATATGGCCTCATCAACCTTTTGTTATACTGCTTAATATAAAGGTTAGCATTAACAATAGGGAAGTTGGCCATTTTTTCTAAGAACAATAGGTGAGGCAATCCATAATCAAATTCGTGATTCCCAAGTGCAACAACATCTGGGGCTAAATAGTTCATAATTTCAATTGTGGAAATCCCTTTATACTCTGTATCAATTATTGACCCCTGAACCATATCACCAGAAATCACATAAAGTACATTTTTTTCAGTCGCCCTAACTTTATTAATATAACCCGAAAGTAAGGCTAGACCACCAATAAGCTCTCCGCGTTCTTCAGGGTTTTCAGCGAAAAAGTCGCCGTGCATATCGTTGGAGTGGAGAATTGTAAATTTTCTTGTCATTTTATTCAAAATAATAAGATTTATACGTGTCTGTTTTGATTATATCACCGTTGACCTTGACTAGTCTTGTAAATGATCCGCTAAAATGCGCGCTGTCTTTGACGTTCCAAGTTTTCCAATCTGTCAGTTCAACTTCTCTTTTTGGTGTTTCAGGGCTACCATACACTTCAACCGTATGGTATTGATAGCCATCGTTTTTTCTGTACAAAATTACATTTAGCACGATTGGAAAGGCTGTGTCGTTTTTGAATTTCAAATCCACTACCGGCCCCGGGAAATACGTCGCCTCAACAATATTTAAAGGGTACCCGGGGCCGTATTCATATGACTGAATATACGAAGTGTGTGGGCTTCTATCAACAATTTCCAAACCCGAATGTAATGCGGCCCGAAATAGGGTGGTGGTTGAATTACAAACGCCCATGCCTGTTCTTACCTGTCCATTTGAAACACCGCTGTCATTATGAAAAGAGAAAACTTCGCCCGGTTCTATAACATAATTATCAAGGGCCCGTAAAGGTTCTTGTGAATTATATATTCTATAGTTGAACAGCCCATTCCTGTAAATATCCATACTGGTAATGCCTTCGCCCAACTTCTGTGTTAAATCGATTTGCTCTAAATTATTATCCAAAAATGTTTGTCTTAGAATGTTGTAAGCCAAAATTTGAACATCTTTATCAGGGTATTTTAATTTGTCTTTAAAGTTCTCGATTGATTGATCAACATTTAATTCCTTACCATCCTTGGGCATTCTCAAAATATATTGTTTACCGTTTTTTTCAAAAACATCACCTTTGTCGATATTCTCGTAAGTTTCTGAGAATTTTTTAATTAACAGGTCTTGAAGTAGGTTGGCATCAATTATTGAATAATCCAAAGAATTATTTATCAAGTCTGCCTGAATAATTTGGTCCCAGTCGGTATCAATTTGTGTCTGTTTTAGAAGTTCAGACTTTAGTTGGTCAAAGCTTTCGCAATAACTGATTAGGTTTAATACGTTTTTGTCTTTAATTAATTCTAAATAATTCAATTCAAAAGGTTGGTTGGTTTTTAAGGAATCTTTAATTTCTTGGCTTAGGGTAGATTTATCAATTTCATAGTTTAGTGTTTTGGTAGGGCAGTTTTTCACTTTGGAATCAACAAGCTCAATGTGGTTTGCATTGTTTTTGGAGAATTTATAAGGCAAGATTTCGAGGATTTTGGTTGGATCAATGTCGTAATCAATTTCCGCTCCTTGAGAGAGTAGAATCGAAAATCCTTCGGATATTACTTTTTGTGGGTTTGTTCCTTTGCCAAAATTTACGAGAGCTTCTTTTTTTGGCTTAACACCCAAATCTTCAGTACTAATTGAATATAACTCCTCCTCATATTTATAAGAGAAAGTTTTGGGTAAAGTAGAAAGAATTAAGTCTTTTAGTGTAGATTCTAATTCAGATTCTTCACTAATGTCATAATCAATCCCGTTGATTCGTGCTTTGGGATAGTATTTTTCTGCTAAAGCAGTATTAACAAAAATGTAATAGATGGCAAAAACAGAAACAAACAAACAAATTGTGCTTAATAATACAAAAAGGCGATTATTCATTATTACTTAATTTAACAATAGTAATAATTGATGTCAAAGCCGTATTTTGTTTTAATGTAGTTAGGTATTACCTCAATTTTTATGACTAGGGAAAGAGTAGTTTACTATGTGTTAATAGGGGCTTTGTTCGCCTCTGTCTTCTTTTTGATTTCTTGGTGGAATAATATTCAAACATCAGTGATGGAACTACCAAAAACCGGCGGTTCAACTTGTGGGATAGCAAACGCTTCTGTAAGTATTGATGGAATAAGTTACTCAAAAGAAGTGGATCTTGCAAAAAACTATGCGCGACTCTATTTGAAGCTTACCGATAATATCGATAAAAGCACTCCCTGCGCTGAAATAGAACTAGCCTTGATGTCATTTAAGTGTGAAGATATAAACAAGTTATCCACCTGTATATATGATGAAAAGCTAGATAATTGGGGACCTTTCACCACCGACATTAATGGTGTTGCAAGAATCGATTCTGAAATTTTTGGGAAAGCTCCTGGACAATATAAATTCCAATTTAAAGAGGCCGATACTCTATACGCTTGGAGTAGTCCAGTTGATGTTGTGATAAACGAAAACGATGGCGTGGTATCTAAATCGACTAATCTTGAAGAATATATTGTCTATAACGAAGGCGATATTTTTTCGTATATTTCAAAAAGTTATCTATCAACTAACAATAGACTTATTATTCCCAAAATCGGAACAACCAGAATTGAAATCGAGAAGGATACTTATTGGGGAGACAATCTTGTTAGACCTTGGAGAGTTTTAAAGGATGACCCTTCTTTGTATTGGCACCCAATACCTTTGGGGCAAGGCAGTGACGGTACATATAGAACGGATGATGAAGTTGTTAGGTATATGTTCAGTTCACCAAAAAATCAAATACAAGATAAAAGATTGCAGGCATACAATGAATATATTTGGCTATTAGGTCATAAAAGTTACCATAGATTCAATGATGAATCGGGCATCAAAGATATTAACATTAAGCAATTCAATAGTTTGGGAATCTATACCAATTCTAATCTTTCGCGCCCGGGCTTGTTTTTAGGTAAAAAAACTCAAAGCTTGCCTTTTACATATTTTGAAGACAAATCAATTTACAACTTTTACAGCACCGACGAAAAAACCTCCCCCAGCTTATTTTACCCTGCCGGCCCAAACCGTAGTCTAATGGTCAGAATCGAAAAAGAAAACTGGCCGATTTCTGCAAATAATGTTGTTTACGATGATGTCGTTAGAGTAGATATTTATGAGGGTAGCGGCGATTTTACCCTTGGTGGAATCGAATCCAGAGAGAGTTGGTATTTTGCCAAAAACATTGGATTAGTAAAATTGGAAACTAAATATTTTTCAGCAGGCGCAATTTATGGGATGGGGTACGATTATCCATATTTCCTTTCTTGTAATCAGGACCCTGATTGTCTTGCCGATTCAATTTCCACCCCGCATTTATCAATGGATTTAAACTTTAAAACAAAGGCGAATGAATTAAAAGTAATACCGGGAAGCCAAAACTCAATTACCTGCAATGAAAACAAGATATGCTATTCTACTTTGAATTTGTTAACGGACAACGGAATATATATTAAATCTGACAATCCACTATTTACAGGGTATTTAGAGTCCAAAGATGAAAAGGGCGCAATTTCGAAATCTTTTTATTTAGAAAGTGGAGAGGTATTTATTCCTTCAGCCTTTTTTGCTTCAGATAAGGGTAAAACTTTTGAATTAACATTTAGGCAATACATTGATATTGAAAAGTTCCCGCAAGAACAAAGATTTGGGGACAATAATAATGCCTGGACTTCAAAAATTCTGATTGATATTAGATAAATCGTATGAAAAAAGCCGAAATTGCTAAATTCCAAAAGTGGGCGGAAACGTGGATAGAGTTTCAAAGACGAAAGAATAAAATCCCTGGAGTTGCGTATTCTGTTTTTACAGCCGAAGAAGTCATTTCTCAAAATGGTTTGGGCTTTGCCGATCTTGAAAAGCGTATATCAATTAGCCCTATTAAAACCAAATTCCATGTAGGATCAATTACTAAATCCATTACTGCTTTTGCCATTGCCCAACTTGACCAACGAGGATTAATTGACGTAAACGATTCTGTTTCTAAATATTTTCCTGAATATAAATCCCTGGATTTAAAAATAAAGAATCTTTTATCTCATACATCGGGGATCAAAAGGGATGTGCAGATAGATGTTTTCAATTCCGAATATTATGTAAACCAAGAAGAATTAAAAAATGAACTATTTCTTGAAAATTTAGAGGTTTTTAAGCCCGGTAAGAAATTTAAATTTTCAAATCTTTCTTTCGCCCTTCTAGGATTGCTAATAGAGAAGGTAAGCAAAGTCCCATTTGATGAATACATTAACGAAAAGATATTTAAACCAATAGACAATAATCATAGCCATTTCGGAATTTTAAAATTTAGAAAAAGTGAAGCGGCAAAAGGCTATGGGAAAATTGAAGTTGATAAATACCACAAAGAAACACGAAATGTATTTGATGTCAGTGTTACAAACGCTTACGCTCCTTCGGTTGGCTTGATTACCTCCGTTAATGATCTTACAAAATTTGCTCAGCAATGGTTTTTAAAAAACGAAA
Source organism: uncultured Candidatus Saccharibacteria bacterium (assembly GCA_964562165.1). Taxonomy (GTDB): domain Bacteria; phylum Patescibacteriota; class Dojkabacteria; order B142; family OLB20; genus JAKQLP01. The sequence goes on along the minus strand of CAZLRZ010000022.1, from coordinate 8,256 downwards.
AATTACTCTCAAAGGATATAAAATCAAAGTTTTTAAAAACCTTAAAACCGGCTGAAGAATACCCAGACGAGGAATACTCCATGGGCCTTAAAATTTGGAAATACAAGAAAAACATTTTTTATGGATATGAAGGCGATTTTAGAGGGGTGAAGTCCTGCATGATCCTTTGCCCACGGCACAACTTAGGGTCAATCGTAATTTCAAACTCTACAAACAATATTGCTAAATCTATGTCAGAAGTCCTAATTGAAATGGCCATAAAAATTAGTAATATTACAAAATTTGATGAATCGCTTACCAGATTTGAAGGAATCTTCGCGAACAATAGGGCTGATATTCAAATTATTTCTTTAAACAGTGCTTTGTGTTACTATAATCTTGAATCAGTTGACCCAATAGACTCTTTAAAGTCTATGAAAATTACTAACGAAGGATTTTTTGATGAACAGGGTGTGGGCCAAGATTCAAAAGGCGAAAGGATCGAATTCGATTTTGCTAAAAAGAATTGCATTAGTTCAATCAAGTTTGGAAGTGAAGTATTTTATCCAAAAGTTTGGGATTGATAAACAAAAATGACTAGTGGAAATCCACCAACAACACAACCTGAGGCTAATGCCACAGCTCCCGAATCGCCCCCGGAAAGCGCTCGTATTGACAAAGCGGTTGATGATATTCGAGCCGCAGCTAACATTAATGCCCCTGAAGCCACTCCGGCACCATCACAAGCTCCTGAACAAAGCACAAAATCTGCCGAAAATGTGGTAGAAAATGGGGCTGAAGAATGGAGAAAAAGTCATCCATTCTTAGTCGCTTGTGGTAATCTTCTTAAGAATATTAAAAAATTCACTATCCCAAACATTATTAAAATTTTGGGTAAAAAACTTTTTAGCTTATTTAGTAAGAAGAAACCTAGTGAAGATGCAGATGAAAGTCAAGAAGCTAGACCTGCAAGAGCGAATAGCCGTCAAATGCAAGGTTCACCCGTTCCGGCTTAACACTTAAATCCTCGTTAATTCCAATATTCTTTGAACAATCGGGTTGTTTATAAATCGCTTTTTGCCTTTAAAGTATTGGGCGTAGCCATAGATTAGTGAGGACGGTAGCAACAAAACAAATAGAGTTAAAAGTATTTTTGGGGAAATTAGGTCGTAGTTGATTTTCAATTGTGTGGGCTCCTTTTTTTTGGTTACAACCTCCTGGTTCTTTTCGTAGATCATTAAAAGGGTAGGGGCTAAATCCTTTAGAAGTTCGCTGCGCAAATGTAAATAATCCTTGGCATTTTGAGTGAATTTTTCTTCTTCTTCTTTTGTAAATCCATTCATAATTTTTTCTATTATGTCTTCGGGTTCTTTAAGTTTATATCCGATGCCTTCTTTGATAGAAAAGGCTACATTTTCGAGCTCAGGACCTGTTCTATAGTGATAAATGACCAAAGGTCCACAGTTAGCGGTTAACAATTGATTAATTGTTGCAGGCGCAATTGTGATCAAAATTGGGAATTTCGAAACAAGCATTAATTTGCCGTATGTAGAAAGCTGAATCCAAGGTAGTGGATGAAAATTCGACCAGTTAGAGTAGCGATTTTTGCGCTTATCAATCTTTTCTTTGAATTTTTCGTTTTGGCCTGTAATAATTATATATTGCTTTTGATCAATGGCTTCTGGATTGGAATCTTGATATTCGGCGATTTTCTTGAGTAGTTTATAAGATTTATTGATAACACCACCTGAACCGCCAGAAAAAATATATGTGTCTTTAGTGTCAGATAGGGGTGGGCAATCAACTATTTCTTTATTGATCTCTTTAATCAATGTCGAACGTTTTGTTTGTCTATATTTATCAATTAAAAATCGAAAGGATTCCCTGGCAATTGATCCTGAGATTATTACTTTTTCAGCAGGGAATTCCATATCATCGATCAAACCTTTTTTGGTTTCGATATCAAAAACTATTACGTAATCGGGTTTAAAGTAATGGTTTTGCGGGAAAATTGATTTTCCGGTATGGCCATAATCGGGGATGGCGTAAATATTTATAAAAGACAGGTTTAAAGTCTTTTTGATGAACTGAAAAGCGCTACAAACCCCAAAATTGGTTGAAATCATAATGTCCGGCTTGAATTCATTTACAAATTCCTCACATTCTTTTACTAGGTTAATGGCCGAAATCCCCGGATAGTCGTTTGGTGTGCTTTTGTACAGAAAGTTTAAATATGAAGGCAGGTTTCCGAAAACTTTATCGTTAAACCAGTTATATCCGGCATTACTATGCGTAAAGGACTTTAAATTGAATTGCTTATCCTTTTCTAGTTCTTCAAAAAGAAAGTCCCTAAGTTCATTGTGACCACCACCTGCCCAAATTGAAGCTAGTCCTATATTAAGCGGATGTAAGTCGTTAGTTGATTCCAATTTTATTTAATTGAAACGCTAAATTTATCGAAAGCAATTACGCCGAAATCGGCTTTTTCGTATGATTGGCCAAGTACACCAACATTTCCGGAGCTTGGGATGGAAGACAATGTGGTTGTATATACTTGTACGTCATTAATGTAGAATGTGTAATTTTTACCTTCTGCTACAACCTTCAATTTGTTTGGTGTAGTTGAACTTATTGCGGTTGTTTCCACCCAATCTTCTGTAATATCAACAAATTCTCCACCCACTTTTGAAGAAATTTGAAACTCTTGATAATGTTCATTAATCAAAAAATAGTAGTAATTATTTTTATCGGCCATTCTAAAAACAATCCCATAATCAGTGGTATTTGTTGAATCATCTTGAAGTTTGCCTTCCAAGCTAACTTCGTAATTATCACCAACGAACTTGTTTTCCAGAGTGTCAAAAACAATTGCTCCATCATCAGAGATCGTTTCAAATTCCAAATAAAGTTTACCCTCTTGTATATATTCGTTAGAAGTACTATATGTTCCTTCTTCCTCGCCTAATGTCCACCCATTTTTATTATCATTAAATTCATCATATATACTTTGATTTAGAGAAATGCTGGGGGTTACTGTTGCGCTCCTGGTTGTGGTAATTAGTGGGCCACCGGTACCGGTTGGTGTAATTGCTGTCGGAGTAACGAATGGAACATTTCTTGAGGAAACAAACAATATTCCACCAACAATGGTTGTAATACAGCAACATAAAACTGCTAAGACTAATAAAATAATTAAGATGGTTTTTTTGCTCATTTGAATAATTAAAATAAATTAAATAGCTTCATTAATAGGTGTATTAACTTCCCTTGGTGTCTCGGTTGCTGCTGCAGGCGCATCAGATTGAGCTGTTTCGGCCGAAGGCTTTTCAGTCGAAGGCGCTTCTGCTACCGGCTCTACAGATGAAGTTGCTACTGCCTTTTTAAGTTCAATCATTTTCATTTCGCGACCCATCATTACCTTATTTAATTCTTCTAGTTCAAGGTTCCTTTTGTTAAGTTCTTGCTCGCTTTTTTCCAAAATTAAATTTTTATCGATTAGATTTTTTTCTGCTTCACGCCTTTGGTTAATCTCAGATTCTAACTTATTTCTAAGTAAAGTTTCGTTTTCCAGATAGGTATTTAATTCATTTTGTTTTTGATAGTTATTGATTATGACGAACTCTGCCAATATGAATACTACAAAAGTAATTGTTGCATATATCAGTGTGCGTTCAGTTGATTCTTGCTGATAGGCCAATGGTGTTACTACCCGCCAATTTCTATTGGCAACTACTAATGGGCTTTCCAAATAGTTGTCTGCATTGTCTTTTGAGTATACGTCTATTTTATTACCAAGAGAGCCCTCTATCCCTGAAATCTGTCTACCTTGAAGATCGTATAAAACATTGCCATCGAGTGGGAATATTGTGTTATCGGTAATTAGTCTGGGTGTGTATTTATCGTCAAGAGCAAAACTGTTATCGTTTATTACGTCTGTCAATTTAACAATACTTACGGCTGAACCTATATATTTAAAGTTTTTGTAAATCGGGACATAAATTAGGATGCCGGGGTATCCCTGAATAAGATTAATAGGTTCCGTAGCAATTACGGTGTTCGTTTCTTTAGCTAATTTCAATGGAGCTAATCTGTTTGGGTAAAGGTTGTTATTAAAACCAATCACTTTTCTATTTTCTTCAGTCTGAGGATAAATATATCTAACAAAATTATCCCCGTCCACCCATTCAAGGGTTATGGTTTTATTAAGTTTTGAGAATCTATTTAAAATATCCTCTGCAAACAAGTTGAATTCTGATTCCGTTACCGATTCGCTAGCAATGTATAGAGCCTTTGTAGCGGAAGTCGCTGAAATCACTCGTTCGACCTCAAAATTAAGAGATTGTATTAAAATATTTATGTCTCTTTCTTCTTTAAGTTTTAACGATTGTGATTCAGTCCCGTAAAGAAAAAGGTTAATAAATATTAGTAACCCAATAACTAATAGAGTAGGAAGGATCAGAATTGTATATCGTTTATAGGATTTATCGTTTTTCAATTCGGGCAGAATAAAAGGTTATATATAAAATATTATACAAATGCTTATATAAAAACAATTAAATCAGCCTTAATTCACTTTTATTTGCCCGACATTAACAAAACTTTATAGTCTTATTGGCCTCTTTTAAGGCGTTCATTAGTTCGTCAATGTCTTCTTTTGTATGGGTTGCCGAGATTTGAATCCTAATTTCATCATTGCCTTTTGCAACTACCGGGTAGTTTATATTAGTTACCAAAATGTTTTTTTCAAAAAGATGTTGCACTAAGGCTTTTGTTTTATCTGGATCTCCAATCAAAAGTGGTTGAATTGGGTGGATTGAATCGGCCGCCATCTTAAACCCATGCTTTTTTACCAGTGATTTAAAATAACTAATGTTTTCTTTTAAATTTTTAATAAGTTTTTTGCCCTCGGATTTTCCTAGTAGATTTACTGCGGCCGAACCTGCTGCAGCAGTACCGGGGGAAATCGAGTTAGAGTAAATATATGTTGCCGCCGATTCTCTTAGGTAGTCGATTACAACTTTGTCTGCGGCAACGTAACCACCGTCGGCTCCGAGGCCTTTGCCAAGTGTGCCAACTAAGACATCGGCTTTTGCGCCTTCAACTTCTTCAGCGCCCGCGCCATTGTCGCCTAATGCGCCAATTCCATGGCAATCATCAACAATTAAAATCACGCCTTTTTTGAATTTTTTATCATATTTATCAACAATAGCGCGCATTTCTTTTAGCTTTTGAATTTCGCCAAGCATACTAAAAACACCATCAGTGATTACTATGGCGCGATCGTATGTTTTAAAACCTTCACCTAAAACCTTGTCCAGGTCTTTTGTGTCCATATGCGCAAAAATCGCTTTTTGTTCTTTTGGAAGGTTGGCAATACGGATTCCATCAATAATGCTTCTATGATTTAAAGCGTCTGATACTACTAATACATTGGGTTCTACCAACGAGTCTTTGCTTTGGCCGACAATTAAGGAAAAGTTAACAGCCAAATTTGTGGCAAAGGCCGAAGAAAAAACCATTGCGTCTTCTCGTCCGTGGAATTTTGCTAATGATTTTTCAAGATCTTTGTGTGGGCTTAAGCTTCCGGAAATGAATCTCACTGCACCTGGGCCTGTACCAAATTTTTCACTGGTTTCTTGTTCGGCCTGTAATAGGGCCGGGTGAAATCTTAATCCTAGGTAGTCATTGGAATTAAAAATCAAAACCTTTTTACCGCCAATAATGGCTCTTGGAGATGGGTCTTTTGTAAAGCCAGTTATGATTTTTTCTTGTCGCTTGGTGGTTTTAACGCCATCAATTCTATCGATTTCGGATTGTAATACTTTAAAAAATTCTTTTTTACTCATTTTATTTTAATTTAATAGTTAAATTATCAATCATAATATCTGACATTTTTTTAAGGTCAATTTTATGCTTCCAGCCCCAATCTTTTCTCGCGACCGAATCGTCGATTGATTGTGGCCAAGAATCTGCAATTTTCTGTCTTGAATCAGGTTTATATGTTACCTTTAAAGGCAATCTTTTTTGGATTTCTTTTGCAAGCTCTTCTGCAGTAAAGCTTATTGCTGCTAGGTTGTAGCTAGTGTGAACGGTTAACTTTTTCCAATCTGCATCCATTAATTTTATTGTGCCTTCGATTGCATCGTCCATATACATCATAGGTAGGGTGGTCTCTTTTTTTACAAAGCATTCATACTTACCTGTTTTAATTGCTTCGTAGAAGATCGCAACAGCATAATCGGTAGTCCCACCGCCGGGTTCAGCTTTGTAGCTGATCAGCCCCGGATATCTAACCGATCTAATATCAAGTCCATATTTATTTGTGTAGTATTGGCATAATAGTTCACCTGCCAATTTAGTAACTCCATACATTGTTGTTGGTTCTAGTACTGTTCTTTGTGGGGTCTTTACTTTAGGAGTTGTGGGTCCAAACGCTGCGATAGAACTTGGCCAGAACACTCTCATTTTATATTTAACGGCCAAATCCAAGATTAGTTTTAATCCATTCATATTAACTTCCCAAGCAAGCTGTGGGTTTGCTTCCCCAGTCGCCGAAAGTAGGGATGCTAAATGATAAATCGTATCGATTTTATGTTTTTTAATTATCTTTTCGAGTGTTTTTTCATCAGTAACTTCACCTTTTTCAACGATCCCATCAAAATCCTTTGGAATATTTCTATGTCCTAATGCAACAATGTTATTCTTCCCAAATTTCTTCTGTAAAGCGGGGACTAGTTCTGAGCCGATTTGCCCAAAAGCACCTGTAACAAGGATTTTTTTCATATAGAAAATATAAAGGATAATAAAACTATATAACGGAAACAAAAAGGGTTTTTTACATTTAAAAACAATAGAAGGGTGAAAGCAATGAAAGAATGTTTTCGGTTAAGGACTTAAAGGGCGCGCTCGATTTAGTGGGATTAGGTTTAGTCTGTCAGAATTTTCTCTTTCAGAGGCTCCTCTAATTATTGCATGTGCATGGCTTATATATGGTATTAGTCCCAAATAGACAAGACTTCCGGGAATAAAAAATGCAGGTAATGCTGCAAGATATTGACCGGTAGTTGGATCGTAATTACCAACTAAGGTGGCTAAGATACCTCCAGTAATACCTGCCAAAACACCTGCTCTTGCACGGAATTTTTCGTCTCCTTCTCTAAACCTATAGTTATCTGTTTCTTCACCTCTAATAGCATTAGCGGTTAATGCAGTAATTTCTGCAATATCTTCAACGGGGTTAGTTGGAAAAAGTTTGTTAAGAAAACTCATTTTTGCATGATATATTATAAATATATATGTGTATAATAATTGCCAGCCAAAATTTGTCAAGTTGCATTTTGCATAATTATTAAACATAATTAAAAATAATATATATTTTACAAATTAAATCTATGGTGAATCCTATCGTGGAGCAAAAACAAAATTCGGGGGGTAGAGTTAAAATTTCAACCCTCATTTTGCTTTTAATTCTTTGCGGTCTTGTATCAACTGTAATTGGTTTAGGTATAGGGCTTTTGTTTAATATCACTTTAGATAAAAATCTATTTAATAATGGTGTGCCAACTCAGACTGCAATGCCAACACCTGAAGAAGATGGCCCACCAACTCTTACGCCCGAAGCAACAACTATGACTGGAGATAAAACAGAATGGGTCAATTATAAAAATGAGGAATATCAGTTTAGTTTAAAATATCCAAAGGGCTGGACTATAGAAGGTCCAATCCTTCCAGAGTATGTTTTTGAAATTTCAAACCAAGGATATACTTTTTTATTAAGGAGGATGCTCGGTGGTTGGGGACCTGAAGGGTGTGTTTATTCTGATACATCGGCTGCTGTTAAAGAAAGTTTAGAACCCTTACATATGTACATGGAATATGACAATTTTACTCAAATTGAGGGTACTAAAGGCATAACTTTTAGAAGAACTTTGGATAAAGAAAACAATGAATTCATTATTTGTTCGGGTGAGAATTTTAAAGTAGGTGATTCAATGGGTGAATCTGTTGAGGCACAAAAAATAAGTTATCAAGTCCCTGAAGGAACACTTGATCCTAAAATGCTCAGCTTACTTGATCAGATTTTAATTTCATTTGAGATGGATGAATAAACATCTATTTAAAGAAAAGGGGTGCGAAAGCACCCCTTTTTATTCTTAACTTCTACTTATTTCTTCTTTCTTGTAAAAATTCCGATTCCAACTAATCCCATTAAGCTTGATACACCTAAAGCAACGCTTCCTAGAACCCCATCATAAGTGTTTGGGTTTTCTGGATCAC
>CAZLRZ010000021.1:12886-14673 GCA_964562165.1 uncultured Candidatus Saccharibacteria bacterium | reverse complement strand
ATGCAATGCGGACAGATTGGTTGTACAGATGATGATCAATGTGAAGTTGGTCCACCTCAGTATGAGTGTGATCAAAAAGCCAATCCTTCTCAAAATGTTTGTATAAGGCTTTGTCAACCTGGCGAAACTAGAGTTGATAACTGTAATTGTACAGGTGGAACCGGAGTAGCTTGTGGCGCACTTGATGTAGACGGTGACTCAAAGTTGACATACGTTGATCTTGGAGCTTTTGCTCAAATGTATAACAAAACCTGTACTGATAGTTTTACTGCCGGAACCTGCGGTGGAAAAGACAAAAACAACGATGGTGTTATTAATTATATTGACTTGGGACATTTTGTTTCAAAGTACTTCCCTAGATCGTTAACTTGTACAAATTGAGAGATTTTTTAAAGTTCAATGTTTATTCTACAACAGGATTTTTTATCTTGTTATTTGTTGTGTTAAGCTCAGTTTCGTTAATCCTAATTCAGAAGTTTAATAAAATCAATGTAAAAGTGCCTTATGGGGTTGAATTTGAAGATTCAATCGTATCCCCCGGTAGTATTAGCAAGATATTCATTAAGGCATATCCACCTGGCGCAAATCAAACAGTTGCTGTTGTTAGATACGAAGTGATCAATGCAGAAGTTGTTTCTGTAACACCTATAAAAAATATTGCAATGGGAGCATGTGAAAATGGATCGATGTTCACAAGCAATCAAATTTGTGTGGATATCAGCGATGGAAAAGCTTTAATTGATGGTGAAAACCTTCTCGCAGTTGAACTAAAGTGGGGAAACAAAGGTAGTTCATATATCAAAGCAAATGATGGCAACGGATTCTTTAATGGATTAGTCTTTACAGATGAAAATCTTGCAAATTATTCTAACGATGAATTTACTCTACCGTTAACCGGTGACGAAGCTTTAGATGATAACAAGGATCAGTTTGTTAAAGGGATAGACAACATTGTTTTATTCCTAGGATCCTTCACTTTTATACTACTTACCTTTTTTGGGATCAAAAAGTTAATTTATTCAGCTGTAAAATGAAAAGACTAAGCAAATTTGAAGTTAAAAATTGGTTGGTGTTTCTACTTGCAGTATTTGTCATTGCATTTGGCCTATGGTTTACGCAAAATTATCAGTTTATTGGGTCGGCTTCGATTTTGTCTGAAAAATTCAATCTGCCAATATTTATGATTGCTGGGCTTGTAATCATTGCCATAATTTTCTTTTTGTTTTTAGAAATTAAAAAGAGTGGGAACGCTCGCAAATTAATTGCAAAACTATCTGTCCCAGCTGTGTTCGTTTTAGCCTTCTCGGCGGTATATATCGGTCAAAGCATAAAATATCAACAAGAAATACAAGCTGCAGAAGCCTATATTAAAATTGTTTATCAGCGTTGTTATGAAGAAAAATATGTAAATGCTTGTGATAGTGGACAATACCCCGTTGTACCCAACCGTTGCTGGAATTCCAATATGACTTTTAATTGTTTTCAAAAGGGAAGTTGTGCCCTTTGCTATAACTGCCGAATTGGCACGCTAGGTTTAGCAAATTGCGATACTCCAAGTGCTGCGGTTATTGCACAAAACTTATGCTTAGGAAGTTCAAGATACCGTGATGGCGGATACTTTTGCAGTGGTAATGTTGCTTTTAAGTGCAGTTCATATACAGAATCTGAAAGAAAAACCTGCAAATCTGATGAAACTTGTCAGGAAAACTCGGGCTGTGTGAAGAAAACGGCTCCCACAAACACAAATACTCCTACTCCTACCCCAACAAAAACTCCAACCCCTACTC
>CAZLRZ010000021.1:0-12786 GCA_964562165.1 uncultured Candidatus Saccharibacteria bacterium | reverse complement strand
TTTGCTCTATCATATTTTAAGAAGTGTAATGATTCGCCTTATTTAGGAGGTGGCTGTGGGGGTAAGGATGTTAATGGAGATGGTGTAATCAACTATATTGATCTTGGATCTTTTGCTTTAAGGTATTTCCCAAGATCACAAAATTGTTTAAAATAAATAAATAAATAAATTAATAAATATGAATAAAAACTCAACTTTACTGTCTGCATTTTTTGTTTCGGCCACTCTATTAATTATGATGCTTTCCGCTTTGTTAGTTAAACAAAGCTTTATTGCTACACCAAGCTATCTTGGGGTCTCAACCGAAAGGACTTCTCCTATAGCCGAATCCCCTTCTAAAGCCGTGCAATTGGAGCAAAAATTGAATATTGCCAGTAAAATTGTAGGGACAACCGAAAAGATTTTGATTGAAGCCGATCCCCAAGTTACTGATGCAAATATTTGGTTAATCAGGTTGAAAATTAAAGGCGGTGAGATTTTAGGAGTAAACAATTTAGTTGATTCTATGTTACCTGCTTGCGCAAACAGGCAGTCAATTAATTTAGATGAAATTTGTGTTGATGTTGTTAAAGAAGGTAATTTTATGAAGGGTGATAAGGCAATCGAAGTCATTGTTAAATGGGATGATCCAGATGGTGGTGAAATTATCCGAATGGGCGGTGACGCTTTTTATAACGGTAAAACTCTAGATTACTCAAATGCTGTTCAGCCACAAGTAGCAGGAGTTGATACTACTGCTGATTCATCAAATGTAACGGTTTCACTAGCTCCAACCACAATAATTTTAATAGGTATTGGCATAGTTTTAATTGTTGTAGCAGGAGTCGGTTTTTATCTTACTTTAAGAGATCAGAACAAAAATCCAAATCTCACAACTACTTCTGCAACAAATCAAAACCCATCAAAGATGCTTGTAATGGCTAGTATCGTGATGATGACTGCCGGTACAGTTTTCTCTGCTGCTTTATTAACAAATAATAATACTGCTCCAGAAGATACAAGCGCCTTAACTGTAACCCCAACTACAACATCTGAGGTTGAACCAACTAATACACCAATAATTTTTACAGCAACCCCTACTCAGACCGTTGGTCCAACAGTTATTTATTACACAACAATTCCACACACATCTACACCTGCACCTACAAGTTCGCCTACGCCTTCGGTTACACCAATTAATAAACCACCACTGACCGATAATATAGTTTGTGGCCCACTAGATGTTAATGGAGATTTGAAATTAGATTACATAGATTACGTTGTATTTAATTATATGTATGGATATCACTGTAGTGATGCCTATCCTGCAATAAATTGTGGAGGAAAAGATACAAATGGCGACGGAGTAATCAACTATATTGATTTGTCATATTTCCAAGCCAATTACTATCCTAAAACTCTCAACTGCAGTGTTGAAGATTAAAATAAATGCTTAAACCAATATTAATAGCTGCCTCTCCAAATACGGAAGAAGATGATCTTAATCTGAGTAAAAAGTATTTATTCGATGCATCTTCTTGGTATGACGAGAACAAAACTAAAAAGATTGAAGGGTTATTCAGTAAGGACTTTTCAGGCCAGGCTTTTACCTTTGACTCTGCGAGATCAGCTTTTTATGTCTATCTAAAATCTCTTGAACTACCTGAAGATTCTGAGGTAATTCTCCCCGCCTTCTCTTGCATGGTGATTGCTAATTCAGTAATTTGGGCAGGTCTAAAACCGATTTTTGTTGACTGTAACAAAGAGGATTTTAATTATGATTTAATTGATCTTCAAAAGAAAATCACAGATAAAACAAAAGTTGTTTTAGTACAACACTCTTTTGGCTTCCCTGAAGATTTAACCGGTGTAAAGGCAATAGTTGGGGAAAAAGTATTAATAGTAGAAGATTTAGCGCATAGTTTGGGGGGTTTTGATAAGAACGGAAAAAAGCTTGGAACATTGGCCGATGCATCAATTATCACCTTTGGAATAGAAAAAGTCATTTCCGGAGTTAGGGGTGGAATGTTGATTGTCAGGGATAACGAAGTTCAGGCTGAAAAAATTAGAAAAACACAGTCAAAATTAAAAAATTTTCCTAAAAAGAAAACTTTTATTGCTCTTTTAAACCCTATTTTGTGGTCAATCATTACCCCTGTCTACTATTTTGGATTTGGAAAATTTACCTTTGGAAGATTAATTGTATATATTGCCCACCTTTTCGGAATTTTTGGCATAATGATCGAAAACTGTGAATACAAGCAATGCAAGCCCGATTGGCTACCTAGTAAGATTAGTCCTGTTCTATCAGAACTAGCCCTTAATCAATATTTAAAACTTGAAATGTTCAATACTCACAGGTTTGAGATTGCCAACCAGTATATACTAGAGTTAGGGCTAAACAATATTAAATTTAATAGTGTGTTTTTGAGGTTCCCTTTAAGAGTTAATAATTGTGCTAAAGTAATTGAATTAACTAAGAAAAATGGAATTGTATTAGGTGATTGGTATAAAACTATCCTTTACGCTCCAAAAGAGGCATTAGGTTCTCTGGGGTATGTTTTAGGCTCTTGCCCAAATGCAGAAACTTTATCAAAAGATATAATTAATCTACCTACGCACATAAAAGTATCAAAAGAAGACGCTCTAAAAATTGCGCAAATAATTAAACCATTTGTTAAAAAGTAAAACTTTCAATTATGATTGAGAAAATAGATGAGCAAATAATTTATACAAAGTATTGGAACGCTAACGTTTGCAATGTTTTGCAGAGCTGGGCTTGGGGCGATGTAAAAGGCGCAGAGGGTTGGGAAGTTTTAAGATACGCGCTAAGATTTGGAGTAAACGAAGCTGCTGTTCAAGTTCAAGTTAAAAAAGTTCCCCTTCTTCCTTATAAATTTGGATATATTCCAAAGTTGAATTCAAAAGTTTACGAACTATTAATTCAAAATGAAAAAGAATTGATTGAAGAATTCAAATCACTCGGTGTCGCCTTTGTCATTGTTGAATTTGAAAAGAACACTATCAGTAAATACGAAGGTGAATTTTTTGTCGATTATGATAATCATATTCAGCCACAGCAAACCAATATGATTGATCTTAGAAAATCTGAGGAAGAGATTTTTATGCAAATGGACGGAAACTATCGAAGAAATATTAAAAAAGCCGAAAGATCAAATATAGTAATTGAATTCTTTGATGAAGGCGAAAAACCTTTAAAAGATTTTTATTCCGTTTTAGAACAGATATTTTTGAATACCAAACTCCTCGAACGTAGCGAATCATATTACAAAAATCTTTGGGCAAAATTAAGCAAACCAAACAACAATCTTGCTTTTATAGCCACAGCCAAGGCTGAAGGAGAACTTGTTGGGAGCTATTTGTTGGTGAAAGACAATGTTGGTTGCTACGAACTTTATGGGGGAGTCAACAAACAAGGGCGAAATTTAGAAGCAGGCTATAAACTTAAATGGGAAGCAATGAAATATGCAAAAAGCTTAGGACTTTCTTTATACGATCATTGGGGTGTAGCAAAGATATTGCCTGATAAGACTTTTGATAAAAATGACGAACTTTACAAAATCTCATTATTTAAAAAAGGCTTTGGTGGAGAAAATGTTGTTTTTCCTAAAGCTAAAGCCCTACTCATTAACGAAGTTGTCTTTCAATACTTCAAATCACTTCAGGCTGTCAATAAAACAAAAACCAAGATAAAGAAGCTTATTAAGTTTTAAGGAAGCTTTTCCAGCTGGACGTATTCAAGCGCAAGTTCTTTTTTCCCGCCACTAAACTGGATTATGATTGTGTCATCATTCATATCAACAATAAAACCAACTCCAAAGACCGGGTGTTTAACTTTATCCCCTTTTACGAGGGTGCTGTTTGATGAACGAATAAAATCAGACACATCAGGCTCTTCATGTTTTGACCATCCGGCATAAGGGTCGCTAGATTCAGGGGTTTCGATTTCAAGTAAATATTCAGGTATATCAGTTACAAATCTTGATACTGGATTTGAATTGATTGAACCAAAATACACTCTGGATTCGGTATGTGTTAGATAGAGTTTTTGTTTAGCCCGGGTGTAAGCAACATAGGCGAGTCTACGTTCTTCTTCCATCTCAGATGGATCAAGGTATGACCTACTGTGTGGAAATAAGCCCTCCTCCATACCTGCAATAAAGACATGATTGAATTCAAGACCCTTTGCGGCATGAATTGTCATAAGTGTTACTACTTCACCGTCTTCTGCGTCTTTACTGTTTTCGTCTTGTTCGATAAGAGAAACTTCGTTTAAAAAAGTTTCTAAAGCCTTTTGGGGTTCAAGATTGTCATATTTTGTGGAAACCGTAAGAAGTTCTTTTAAGTTTTCTATTCTGGCTTCGTTTTCGGTAGTACCGTCATTAAGCATATCAAGGTATCCGGTAATTTTGACCGCTTCTTTGATTAACTTGGTAATCGTTACTTCTTTTGATAGTGCTGATAATTCAAGAATTATACTTCTAAAATTAATTAACCCTTTGTCGAGTAGTTTAACGTGTTCTTCATCAAGTTCTAACAAATACGTGAGAGCGCCTTTATGTGCCTCAGAAGCTAGTATTAAAAGCTCTGATATTTTTTTTGGACCAACTCCCCTTTTTGGCATATTTATGACACGTTCCAAACTTAAAAAGTCCTGAGGATTGTATAAAAGCCTTAAGTAGGCGAGCATATCTTTGATTTCTCTTCTGGAATAGAACCTTACGCCACCAACAACTTTATAGTTTATGGCTAAATTTAAGAGACCTTCTTCAATGTTTCGAGATTGAGCATTTGTTCTATATAAACAGACAATTTCGCTAGCGCTAATTCCTTTTTTTATAAGCTCTGAGATTTTGTTACCGATCCAAAGCGCTTCGTCCTTTTCGTTTTGAGCATCATAAATTGTAATTTTGTCACCGTCAGCGTTTTCGGTCCACATCTTTTTTGGCTTTTGGTTTCGGTTTAAGGAAATAATTTCGTTACTGGCCTCAAGAATTTTTTTAGTAGATCGGTAATTTTGTTCAAGTTTAATAACAACGGCTTCGGGGTAATCTCTTTCGAAGTTTAAAATGTTTTGAATGTTTGCGCCACGGAAACTGTAAATTGACTGCGCATCATCGCCCACAACACAAATGTTGCGATGCTTTTCAGCGAGCATATTGGCTAGACGATACTGAGCGTGGTTTGTATCCTGATACTCATCAATTAAAACAAATTCAAAAAGATTCTGAAATTTTTCTAAAATTGATGGATATTCTTCAAACATCTTCACTGTTTTGACTAAAAGATCGTCAAAGTCTAAGGCGGAATTCTCACTAAGAATCTTTTGATAGACAGGGTAAATTTTTGCAACAACATCTCCGATATACCCCTGGGCAAGCTTGGCATATTCAGTTGGGCCGATCATTTCGTTTTTAGCACTAGAGATATGCGAGAGCATACCTTTTGGAGAGAACTTTTTGGAATCAATGTTTAACCTTTTAAGAGCTTCTTTAACAGCGTCAACTTGATCGTTTGAATCGTAAATAATGAAGTTTGGGCTTAGACCAATTTCTAAAGCGTTTGCTTTTAACAGGCGCAAACAGATCGAGTGAAAGGTGCCTATCCAAGGCAAAAATAAAGAGCCGGCATAGTTTGATGTTATATCCGTTTTGCCTAAAAGAGCATAAATTCTATGCTTCATTTCTGCGGCTGCTTTATTAGTGAATGTCACAGCAAGGATACGCTCTTTGTCGGCAATTTTATTCTTAATTAAATGGGCGACTTTATGAGTTAAAACTTTTGTTTTTCCACTGCCCGCACCCGCTAAAATGAGTATAGGCCCTTTAATTGTTTCAATTGCTTTCTTTTGTTCGGAATTTAGTTCGTCCATAGTTATATATATTACCAAAAAACAGTTAAATTATTCTTAAAAAAGTATAAAATAGATGTAATGAAAAACATAAAATTGTTATTAGTTTTTTTTGTGCTTATTCTTGGAGGATTCATATTCCCTATCTCAGCCGCTGCTAAGGAAGTTGAATTATCAATCTACCGAGAGTACTTTGTTGAAAACTCTGAAAGTATTAGAGTTATCGAAAAACACGTAATCCAAAACAATAGCCAGACTAATTTAATTGATAAGAATAACACAGATAAGTTTATCATCTCTCACTTAAAAACCAATGCGGATAATTTAAAAAGTTCTGTTGATACAGCTAAGATATTTATTGATGGCAGAGAAGTAACGTATACAGTGGAATATAAAAACGAAATCGCTACTCTTTCTGTGAATTTTCCCCGAAATATCGGTAGAAATGACTCAATGACTTTTGAACTTAAATACCAAAACTTTGGCCTTATCGAAACTACTGGAGCTTTAATTGATATTTATGCAACAGGAATTTCTGAGGCCTCGTTGGGAGACAATCCTAATCAGGGGCTTTCCTTTTCAACAACTGTAAACATAGCAAAAAATGTTTTTGGAGCCACAAATTTTGTTTTACCAAATAAATTCACCTACGAAGATTCGGAATCGTATTCAACATATACCTTTGCCCAAGATGCCTTAATTGGCAGAAGTTTATGGATTCAACTTGGAACAAAACAGGTTTATAAATTTAAAATCGTTCAAAAGGTAAACGCAAATAACGAAATCAACCTACCATTTAATAACGAATACAAAATTCTGTTGCCAAGAGACATTGATGGAGCCGAAATTTATCAAAAATTATTGATAGAAAAAATGCTTCCTTTACCGAAAGGGATTGAAAAAGATGCAGATGGCAATTTGTTCGCCTATTTTGATCAACCCATGAATCAAAGTGGGGATATAGTAATTGATGGCTATGTTGAAGTGGGAGTGAGTGAAACAAAGGTGAATGAACAAAACAGTGGGAATATTAGTGACTATAAACAAGATGAAATTTTAAAATATTTACAGCCTGCTGAATTTTGGGAGGTAAATTCCTCTGATATCCAAAGAGTAGCCGGCGAATTAAAGGGCGACGAAGTTAATGTCTATAATATTATCCAAAAAACCTACAACTACGTAGTAGATAAAATTGATTATTCAAATGTTAAAAAGTTTGGAATAAATGAAAGATTAGGTGCATTGGCAACTTTAAATAACGGAGCTGGAGTTTGCATGGAATATTCCGATTTGTATCTAACCCTACTAAGGGCTCAAGGGATCCCTGCAAGGGCAGTTTTTGGATTTGGATACGATCCTTTGATCGATGCAGATAAACAAGAGCCACATCAATGGGTTCAAGTTCTTATTCCTAGCACAAACAAATGGCTTGATGTTGATATTACTTGGGGTGAAAATGGAGAAGCCTCAGTAGGAGGAACATTAAACCACTTCTATACTCATATAGCCTGGCAAAGTCCGGAACAACATTCAGAAGTTGTTTTAACAGGCGTCAGCATTAACGAAAGCGAATTAAAAGTCCCGGCATATGATATTAATGCTGTCGCCGAAATCCCTGCTGGGGTTGAAAGTTTAAATCAGGACGAATTAATTGCAAAATATCCTTTTACCCCAAATTCTGAAGTTGCTAACTTTTTGTCCAATCTACCTCAAAATATTTATAACTTTATGACAAATTTTAGTGAAAACGAGGTTTTGTCGATTGTGGCTTTCACTATTGGGTTTACCCTGCTTTTATTCCCAATTATTTACAAGTTTAGAAATAAGATCGACTTTGGCGATAAAAAGAATAAGCCCGGAGAAGATGAATTTGTAATACACGCTACATCTGAGCAACAGTATTGATCCCTAGTAAAGTTAATCCAATTTCTAAAATTTGACTTGTTGCATCAGCCAACATTACCCTGTAATCCCTGACAGCTTCTTCTGCGCTTAGTATTTGATGTTGCTTGTAGAATTGATTAAAGATTTGGGATAGTTCAAAAAGGTATGTGGCGATGTAATTAGGCGAAAGGTGCTTGCCTGCTTCGATTACTACTTCGTTAAATTCAAAAATCTTATGCAGTAATAAAATTTCTTCATTATTAAATTCAGCCTTTTTTAATTGACCCAGCTTCATAAGTCTGTACCCGGTAGAATCTTTTACGATCTTTAAGGATCTGGCGTATGTGTATTGAAGGTATGGGCCTGAATTGCCATCAAAATTGACACTTTTATCAATATCAAAAGCCAAATAACTTTTTGGACTGATATTTAAAAAGGCATATTTAACTGCTCCTACCCCAACTGCTTCTGCTGTGGAATCAATAAGGTCTTCTGGTAATGAGGATTTCGTTTTGATAATTCCCCTAATTAAAGTAGTTGCTTGATTTAAAATATCCTCTCCCAAAACAACGTTTCCTGTTCTGGAAGACATTTTGCCGGATTTTAAGCCAACAAATTCATAAGCATTATGATACTGTTTACCCTGGTATTTATCGGGGTCTAGCAAGGATTCAACTTTAAAAGTGGTTTTAAAGAAACTGATTTGTTCGACTGCAACATTGTGAATACAAAGATCGATTTTGCCGAAATCATTAAACTGCATGCTGGCAAGACCAAGTTCTTTTCCTTCGTAGGTAGGTAGGCCTTGGCTATTTAAGAAGACACGTGTTTCAAGGCCATATTTTTCACCATTAAAAATAACAGCTCCTTGGCTCTTTTCGAGAACACCCATTTCTATTGCCTGATCAATGAATTGCTTGCATAGGGATAGTGTCTCGGATTCGAAATATTCTCTAACAAAGGTTGAACCAACTCTTTTATATATTTCGTGGAATTTATCTAAACTCCACTTCTTCCCTGTTTCCCAAAGCTTATTAATAGTTGCGTCTTGTTTTGTATAAATTAATTTATTTATTTCTTTGATCTCGTTTTGAGTTGTTTCATCATTGAATGCCGAAGCTCCTTCTGCATAAGATTTTGCAAGAAGAGCCACTCTTTGGGTAGTATCGGTTGGATAATCTTTTTCGTCGATTTTTCTGAACGACCATAAACATTTAGCAATATGCATTCCAACATCTCCTTGGTAATTAACCCGAATTACTTCTGCACCCATTTTTTCTAGAATCCTTATCAGACTTTCTCCCAAAATTATGTTTCTTAAGTGGCCAATATGGAAGGCTTTAAAGGGATTTGGATGAGCATACTCAAACATAATCCTTTTGCCTTTCAAAATTTCTTCAAGCGAATAATCATCTCTTAATGTTAGAATTTTAAAAATTTCCTGTAAAACCACATCTCTTGAGAGTTTGAAGTTGATAAAGCCGGGTGCTGCAAAGGATATCTCCTCAACAACGTCTTTAAGATCAGATGATTTTTTTAGCTTTTCAATAAGTTCTTGCGCTAAATCCATTGGGCTTTGATCTCTATTTTTGGCAAGTATCAAAGCAATATTGGTGGAATAATCACCAAAGGCGCTGGATTGCGGCCGCTCAATTTCAATGTCTAACTCCCCAATCCGCAATGCTTTATTGATGGCGGAACGAAGAATGCTTTGAATGTTTTTTGCATCGTCCCAAGAAGCAGCGTTGACCAATGAAACCGAGGGGTCATTATAAAAAGAGATCTTTTGATTAATATTCATTTAGGAAAAATGTCTAATAGCCTTAATTATATTCTATTTTCAATAAATATAGAAATATATGTTAAAATCAAATTGTTATGGATAACCGCGATCAAATTGAAGCAATTAAAGAAGCGTTAGATATTGTATCTGTTGTAAATGGATATGTCCCCTCGTTGAAAAGGAGCGGCCGCAACTATTTTGGCCTTTGCCCTTTTCACAAAGAAAAAACTCCATCTTTTTCAGTAAATCCAGATTTAAAACTTTTTAAATGTTTTGGCTGTGGAGAAGGCGGAGACGTTATTAAATTTCTATCAAGAATCGAAGGCTTGGAATTCCCTAAAGCATTACAGCTAGCCGCTGATAAAGCAGGGATAGTTTTAAGAAATTCATATAATCCCGAAAATGACCATATAACCAAAGAGAAAAAACGCTTGCTCGAGGCTAACGAATTAACTGCAAAATACTACAACTACCTTCTTTTGAATCATAAGCTGGGAGAGCCAGGGCGAAATTATGTTGAAAAAAGAAAGCTTAGAGAAGTTGAACTAAAAAAGTTTTTAATAGGATTTGCACCCGCCGGATTTAATAATTTAAAAAATTTTTTGTTAAAAAAAGGGTTTAATTTAGGTGAACTAGTGGCTTGGGGTTTATTGGTCGAAAAGAATGGCAAAATTTACGATAAATTTAGAAACAGGTTAATGTTTACTATTACCGATCATCAGGGCGATGTGGTTGGATTCTCAGGTAGATTAATCGATCCCGAAGGCTTAGGCCCAAAGTATTTGAACTCTCCCGAAACTCTTGTCTATAAAAAAAGCAAAACACTTTTTGGGCTATATAACGCAAAAGATTCTATGCGAAAAGATGGCTTTGTTGTATTAGTAGAAGGGAACGTTGATATTTTATCATCGCACAAAATTGGTGTCGAAAACATTGTGGCCCCACTTGGAACGGCCTTAACAATTGACCAAGTCAATTTGATCAAAAGATATTGCGATTCGATCTATTTTGCACTAGACACAGATGCGGCCGGACAAAAAGCTCTAGAAAGGGACTTGCCACTTATTGATCAAGTGGGCCTAAAGGCTTATGTCTTAGATTTGGGTAAATACAAAGATGTTGACGAACTCATTGTTGCCGGCGAAGATTGGCCCGCAGTAATAGGCAGTCCAATCGAAATTGTCCCATATTTTATTGAGTCTTTAAAAAGCAAGTATGATTTTTCAAAAGCTTTTTCAAAAACGGAATATATTCGTAAGATCCTTTCTTTTATCTCAAAAACAAACGATGCTCTTTTGCAAAATGATTACCTACATAGGTTACAAGGCGTAACGGCCGTTGAGGTAAATGTTTTGAAAAACGAACTTCAAAAAGTAATTAAAAATCAAAACTTGGTTCAAGCTGGGAGGCCCGAAGTTAAAGAGGAGATAGAAAATCCAAGGACAAAAGAAAAGGATGTCCTTTCAAGATATTTACTATCTTTAACCTACCAACATATTAGTTTTAAGTCGAAAATCAAAGAGCTAGTTAAGGTGGACGGTAATTTGTTCCAATCAAAATATCTAACGGTTTTAAAGGCCATTCTAGACCCAAATTTAACCAAGGATTTCTCGCTTGTGGATCAGGAACTTTATGAAGAAGTGCTTATGACTCCTGTTACAATTTTTGAAGATTTTGATAAGTTTAAAAAAGAAATTGATCAAGTTTTTAATAGAATAAAAAGAGAAATAATTAAAGAAAAACTTGAAACCTTGAAGCTGGAATCTCATACTGGCAAAAGCAAAGAGGCACTTCTTGAATTGCAAAAGCTCACAAAAGAGCTTGCCGAACTGGATGTAGTGAAATAGTAAAAATATCTATATAATAGAATATATTACTTGTACTTCTAAATGGGTCGAGTCAGAAAAAAATCAAAAATAACCTACGATAGTAAAGAAGTCCGAACCGTCTCTGGGCTATTCTTTTTGTTACTTGGTGTTTTAACTTTGTTAAGTCTTTTTTTAGACGACGGCATCTTTGTTTTATTTAAAAACATATTTTCAAACGACTTAGCCACACTTATATTTTCGCTTTTCTTGTTTGATGTTTGTCTTTCTTTATTCGGATCAAAATTCCCATTTGCAAGAAAAAAAAGTCTGTTTGGACAGCTTTTATTTTTAATATCATATAGCGCATTTTTAAATTCAATTTGGGGCACAAACTATAAATTAATTGAAGGCTCCCCTGTCGAATATGGCGGATGGATAGGCTTTTTTGTGTACACGTTCCTTTCTGAAAATATCTTTTTAAACTTCACCCCAATATTTATAATGGGCTTAATTTTCATTTCGATCCCATTAATATTTTCAATTACCATCAATGACTTCTTAACAATACTAGGCACGTTCTTCCAAAAAATTATTGATTTTATATTAAGACGAAAAAACAAGAATATTGATGAAGTTGAAAAACTTCCTGAAGACGCAACTATTGAGCCACAAACTTTTGGCGATTTTCAACGTAGGGCAGAACAACAGCTAGCAGTATTAGGAAAGGCAAAAGATAAAGACGTGATAAATGGAGACGCAGCAAAAGGCCAGCCCCAAGCTCAAGCAAATAATGGACCTCAAAATCATTCCGACTTTAAAAACAGTCAGCCTAATATTTCAATGAAAGAAAACAAGGCAGAAGGAGCTCTCATCAACGAATCCCTTAATTATCCAAATTGGGTTCTTCCCCCACCAGAAATTCTAAATCCTTTTAAAAAGAAGAAAGTATCTCAAGAAAACATCAGTAGAAATGCCGACACAATTGAACAAACATTGAAAAGTTTTGGAATCAAAGCCAGGGTCGTAGATGTAATGATCGGCCCGGCTGTCACCCAGTATGCACTTGATTTAGCTCTTGGAATCAAAGTATCAAAAATTACGAACTTGACTAACAATTTGGCTTTAGCCTTAGGAACTCAAGCTATACGTTTAGAAACTCCAATCCCCGGCACTTCATATATTGGGATTGAAGTCCCGAATGCCGAAAGAGAAACAGTGTTTATGAAAGAATCAATGACCGCTATCCAAGAATTCAAAGACAAGCTTTTGCTACCTTGTATTGTCGGTAAAGATATTCAGGGGAAAATGGTAGTGATCGATCTTCAAAAGATGCCCCACATGCTTATTGCTGGAGCTACAGGTTCTGGAAAATCCATTTTAACAAATGGATTTATCAATAGTCTTTTAATGACGAGAACTCCCGACCAGGTTAGATTTATAATGGTTGATCCTAAGCAAGT
>CAZLRZ010000020.1:0-15231 GCA_964562165.1 uncultured Candidatus Saccharibacteria bacterium | reverse complement strand
GAAATTCCAATTTGCGATAGAATTTTTACTCGTGTTGGCGCTTCGGATAATTTGGCTCAAGGTGAATCAACATTTATGGTTGAAATGCTAGAAACGGCAAATATTTTAAATAATGCGACTTCAAAGTCTTTAGTTATTTTAGATGAAATCGGCAGAGGGACAAGTACCTACGATGGGATGGCAATTGCTTGGTCAGTTAGCGAGTTTATTGCGAAAAAACTTCACTGTAGAACATTGTTCGCAACACATTACCATGACTTACTTTTGCTTGAAGATTTATTCGAAAATATTAAAAATTATAATATCCAGGTTATTGAATCGGGCTCTGAAATCACCTTTATGCATAAAATCGAAAAGGGTGGTCTTAATAAAAGCTATGGAATCCATGTTGCGAAACTTGCGGGGATTCCTCTTGAGGTAATTAATCGAGCAGAAAAGGTTCAGATACAATTTCAAAAGAAGTCTATAAAATCATATATTGAAAAGCACAATCTAGTAAGCGAAGCGCAAATTGGTTTGATGGGTAGGAGTGCAAGTCCAGTCTCTAAAGAAACGGATAAATTAAAACAAGAAATTGAATCCATTAATATAAATAGTCTTACCCCAATTGATGCATTAAATAAACTAAAAGAATTACAGGAAATTGCCCAAAAATGAATCTAGCCGAAATAATTAAGAATAACCCTGTATATACCAATTTTAAAAAAGAATTATCTACACCTTCAAAGTCGGATATTCTTTTTGACATTGTAAAAATCTATCAAGTCCCCTACTCTTTTCAATCTAGCCTTGTGGAGGCTGTTTCGGAAGATTTAAAACGTGCCGTTGTTTATGTCACTCGTGAGAATCAAGACACACTAAACTATCTTAATACGATTCAATTAATTCAATTCAGAAAAACACCTCTAATTAAGCTTATTAAAATTATCCTTAATCATAATTATAATAAAGTTCTTAAGGTTTTGAATCCATCGGAATTTACAGTTGCAGGTGATATCCTAACAATTTGGCCACTTGGGTATGAGCATCCATTAAGAATTAGTTTTTTTGGCGATGAATTTGAATCAGGGAATTTAATTGATGAAGTTTACAATAAAAAGTATTCAGATGTAGATGAGTTTTTAATTGGAGATATTAACGAATTATCCGAAAAAACCCTATATAACAATATTCAAGTTTACAATCCAGGCGAAAAGTTCTTAAAGAAGTCTATAGTGTTTTCAAATGAGTTAAGGTTTGACGAAGTCGATGAAGAAGAAAGCCTAACATTCGATTTCACATATCCTCAGCTATATTTCCAACGTTTTGATAATCTCGAAAAAGATATAGCTTTAAAAGAAGACAAGGGTTTTAATGTTTTGCTTTTAACAGACAACTTTAAAAATCTTCCTAAAAGCTTACAAAAGTATAAAGAGAAGCCAATCAAAGGGCTTGATTCCGGCTTGGAATCAAAATCTCAAAAGATTTTTTTTCTCACAGATCGTGAACTTTTTGGAACTATATTCTTAAATAAAGTCACCAAAAGACTCACCACAAACAAAGCCAGGCAAATGCTCGCCGATTTTGAAGGCGAAATTGATATTGATGACTATATAGTCCACGAAGACTATGGTATTGGAATCTACAAAGGCATAAAACAAGAAGAATTTGTCGAAAAAATTTCTTTGGGTTTTGGCGAATATACTACAAAAGTCACAAAAGAAGATTATATCTTTATTAAATACGCCGATTCTGATGAATTATATATTCCCCTAACTGCAATAAACAAAATCACAAAGTACATTGCCACTGACGGCCAAGTTCCTGAACTAACAAAACTTGGTAAAGCTGAATGGTCAAATTTAAGGAAAAAAGTTAAATCCGATATTGCCCTTGTAGCAAAAGATTTAGTTGAACTTTATGCTAAAAGGGCTCTTTCAAAAGCTCCGAAAATCATTGAAGGGAATGAAGATGCCTATGAATCCTTTATAGATGATTTTAAATATGAATCTACCCCTGATCAAATTAGAGCTGAAAAAGAGATTTTGGCAGATTTAATGTTAGAGCATCCAATGAACAGGTTGATTGTAGGAGATGTCGGTTTTGGCAAAACCGAAGTCGCAATGAGAGCAGCATTTAAGGTCTGTCAATCAGGCTTCCAGGTAGCTGTTCTATGCCCTACAACTGTACTTGCTGCACAACACGAAAAGGTTTTTACGGATAGATTTAAAGGCACAGAATTTAAGGTAAAATCCCTTTCACGATTATCAAAGTTTTCGAATGATCTAACTTTACAAAAATTATATAACGGTGAAGTTGATATTATAATTGGAACTCACAGATTACTATCCGCAGATGTTCAATTTAAAAACTTAGGACTATTAATAATTGATGAAGAACAAAAGTTCGGAGTAAAGCAAAAAGAAAAACTTAAAAAACTAGCTAAAAACGTCCATATTTTAAACCTTTCAGCCACGCCAATCCCAAGGACTTTGAGTATGGCATTATCTTCCATTCAAGAAATATCATTGATCGAAACCCCACCAAAGAACAGATTGGCTATTAAAACCTATGTTAATAAAATCGATTGGGGTAAGATCGTTTCCGTAATCGAAGCGGAAGTTAATCGTGGCGGTCAAGTATATTTCTTGCATAACAGAGTATCGACAATTGAATCCGTGAAAGCTAAACTTTCAAAATTAATGCCACATGTGAAGTTTGTTACTGCGCATGGGCAAATGCCTCCAAACGAATTAAGCCAAAGAATAAATGATTTCTACGAAATCAAATATGACTGCTTAATTTGCACAACCATAATCGAAAACGGAATCGATATGCCCAACGTTAATACAATAATAATTGAACATGCTCAAAATTTTGGGCTAGGACAGCTTTATCAATTAAGGGGACGTGTTGGTAGAAGTGAAACACAGGCCTATGCCTTTATGTTCTATGAAGGTAGTCTAGAAAGCGAAGACAAATCAGGGGATGAAAAAAAGGTTGCAGAAAAAAAATATGTTAAAAGGTTGAAAGCCATATTGGAATCTTCAGAACTTGGAAGTGGGTTTAAACTTGCCAGTAAGGATTTAGAAATTAGAGGAGCCGGGAATCTACTTGGAAAAGCACAACATGGCCATATTAAATTTATGGGATATGGTTTATACATGCAATTACTTGCCGAAGAAATCGAAAGGCAGAAAGGCGAATTAATATGATTCTAAAATTTTCTGTAAAAATTAAAGCTAACAAATCAGAAAATCGTATAGTTAAAACTGGAGAAAACTCCTTTGAAATTTATCTTAAAAGTCGCCCTATTGATAACCGAGCCAACTTAGAATTGTTGCAATTACTTTCTGACTATTTTAAAGTTAATAAGAGCCAAATTGTAATTAAGTCCGGCTTAAAATCTAAGCTTAAAATAATTGAAATCGATGCATAAATATCTAATCCTTGACGAAAAGACCATCAACGCTGACGATCCTGTTGAAGTTTCCGTTTTCTATGATAAAGGGTACTTGTTTTCACGCAAATTCAAAGGTTCAATATATCAATCTAGGCTTATCCGAATCAATCTCAAAGACTTCACTTTTAATAGTGAGAATAGAAGGGTTTTAAGAAAGGTTGAAGCATTAGCTCTAAATTCCGTTCCCTTGCCACTAGATAAATCCCAATACGACTGGAACATTCACCGAATCGGTAAAGAATTCTATTCAAAAAAGTTTGGAGATAATACTTTTTCCGCTTCAACGATTAAGAGTTTAGTAACAGATTCTAGTCGAAGCAATTTCAATTCAATTTTTGAATACTCATTAGATTCCCAAAAAATAGGCTATGCAATTGTTTACCAAAATGCATCCATAATTCACTACGCCTATCCATTTTATGAATTCGAAAAATACAGCAACAATATTGGAATGGGAATGATTTTAAAAGCCATACAATATGCTTTGGATAATCATAAACAATACTTCTATCTAGGGACTCTCACGAGACCTTCTGACATTTATAAGCTTCAGTTCAATAATTCCGAGTGGTTTGATGGAACCTCCTGGAGCAAAGACTTCTCGCAAGTTAAAGATCTAATTAAGGAATAGTAAATCACAAATCCATAAAATTGAGTAATTATTTTTTATATATTCAATTATGAATATACAACAATTACTTATTTTAGGGAGGGCTACAAAACCGGCCGAAATCCTAGAAAGTAAAGAGGGCAAAAAGTACGGTAAATTTTCTTTAGCTGTAAACGAATACAGAAAGGATAAAGAAGAAAGTGAGCCTACTTTTTATAATGTTTTAGTATTTAATAAAACCGCCGAAAACATTACCAAAATCGGTAAAGGAGACTTGGTTATGGTTGATGGAAAACCTTCTGTTGATGCTTATTTAAATAATGATGGTGAAGCTAAGGCCAATCTAGTTGTTTTTGCTAATAGATGGAAAGTTGTTAAGTAAATAGAGTCTTAAAACTGCCCTTTAAAAACTTCTATTAAAAAGGAAATATGCTCTTTTAAATCTGCCCCCATCGATTCAACCCCGTACTGGATTTCATCTCGATTTATCTTAGCAGCAAAGGCTTTGTCCTTAAACTTTTTCATTACTGATTTAGCTTCCATACCCTCGTACTTTGTGGGGCGCATAAGTGAATAAGCGTAAATCAAACCCGAAAGCTCATCGGTTGCGATAAGAGTTTTTTCAAGATCGGTTTTTAGAACAATTTTAGGTTCACCTAATGCATGATGATCTATTGCATCAATAAGTTCATCAGGGAGTTTGAGTTCCTTTAACCATAATAAACTGACTTTAGGATGTTCGTTTGGAAATTCTTGATAGTCCAAGTCGTGCAAAAGTCCTGTTATATACCAAAGGTCTTTATTAGCATTGAACTTTTCAGCATAAGCCTCAAGGCCTGCAGCTACCATTTTTGAATGAAGCTTTAAATATGGTTCAGTAATATGTTTATCAAGAAGCTCTTCGGCTTCTTGTCTTGATAAATTTATTTCCATAATGAAAATTTCTTTGTTAGTCTATTAACTCTTTCGTTATCACCAAAGATTCCTACGCCCAATATCTTAATCTCTGAAAAGTCTTTGGTGAAAAGCATTTTCTTTAATTCTTCGTCGTCAGAAAACTTAATCATATCCTCAGTGTAAATCGAGTAGATTAGTTTTTCTTCGATAACGGAATTAATGAATTCAGCAAATTGAGATGGCTTTGAAGATAAAGATACTACAGGGTAATTGATTATTGGTGGGATCTTCTTTAGATCTTTGGTTTCAAAGGCATCTAAATCATCGGTATTGATTTTAATTTTGTTTCCGATGTACATCGAAAGTTGGGAAATTGTATTGTTAAGTTGCCATCCCGTAAGGTCTTTATTAAGGACTAGAGCGGTCTTTTTGGTAAAATCTTTTTTGATTTGTTTTTTTATTGATTTTGGCTCAAGAATATCACCATAAATATCCTTTGTTGTGTGGTCAATTTCGGACTTCATTAATGGGAATAGTGTGCCTTCTCTTGCGGAAATATCTTCAAAGTACCAGAAAACTCTTTCGCTCATGCCAAATCCTGAAGTGGGAGGCATTCCGTATTCAAGCATTTCAACGAAATCGATATCTAGCATTTGAGATTCATCATCGCCTGCAAGCCTTGCTTTTTCTTGATCTAAGAATCTTTCTAATTGATCTTGAGGATCATTGATTTCAGAATAACCATTCCCGAGCTCACTTCCTGCAATAATTACATGGAATCTCTCAGTTAATAGTGGATTATCTGGTTTTGATTTTGCTAAAGGAGACATAAATTTGGGTTCATTTATAAGGAAGGCAGGGCCAGCAATTGTTTTTCTGATTAACTTCCACAAATTATCTATCAACCTGTTTTTGTTAATTACACCTGGTAATTTAACACCTTCTTTTTTTAATACATCAAGCATTTTATGCTCGTCATCTTTAAAGATATCAATACCGAATCTTTCACGAATAATTTCGTAATAATCAATTTCTTTCCATTCGTCAGAAAGGTCAAAAGTTAAGCCTCTAGCTGTAAAGTTGGTTTTCCCATACACTTTTAGAGCTATGAATTGAAGTAAATCGGCAGTTAACTTCATGTTATCTTTGTAGTCAGCATAAGCCCAATACCATTCTAGGGCTGTGTATTCTTGAACATGCTCATCATCAACACCTTCGTTTCTAAAATTTGGACCTAATGTATAAATTTTTTCAAAACCACCACCTATTAATCTCTTTTGATAAAGTTCAGTGGAAATACGCATGTAAAGATCTAAATCGAGATCATTATGATGAGTAATAAAAGGCCTTGCATCAGCTCCACCGGTTTTAAGTTCTAAAACTGGAGTTTCTACTTCAAAGAATCCTTTGTCTCTTAAAAAGTCTCTTACTGTAGCCCAAAATTTTGATTTTCGTCTAAACAAGTCTCTAACTTCGGAACTCATTGTTAAATCAAGATATCTACGTCTGTATCGGATCTCTTTGTCAGTAATGCCTTTCCATTTATCTGGAAGTGGCCTTAAAGACTTTGATATTATTCTTATTCTTTTTACTAAAACCGAGATTTCGCCTGTTTTTGTTTTGGTCACACTACCTTCGGCTTGAACAAAGTCACCAACATCAATTAAGTTAAGTTCTTTCCAGCCAATGGATGCGTTTGCCTGACTTAAGTTTTTAATGGTGTCTTCTTTTATGTATAGCTGAATTTTACCTGATTCATCTTGGATATGGCCGAAAACAAGCTGGCCATGCTCTCGCCAAGACATTAATCTCCCGGCAATATAGACAAACTTATTTTCAAACTTTTCATAATTTCCAAGTATTTCCCCTACTTTTGTATCTTGTGAGACTTTTGAAGGATAGGGGTTCATTCCGAGGCTTTTTAGTTTTGAAATTTTATCAATCCTTTGTTT
Source organism: uncultured Candidatus Saccharibacteria bacterium (assembly GCA_964562165.1). GTDB lineage: Bacteria > Patescibacteriota > Dojkabacteria > B142 > OLB20 > JAKQLP01. The sequence goes on along the minus strand of CAZLRZ010000020.1, from coordinate 8,330 downwards.
TCTTAAAACAGACAAATTGCTCTTTGATTCTTCCATTTAATTAATTTGATAATGTTAAATTATACATCATTTAGTGCTTTCAATACGAACCCAGGTCTTAGCAAAATCCTTTTTTAATATCTCTCTATCCCAAAATATTTTTATCCAAAGAACAGCTCTTAAAAAATATAGAGAAAGCGACCATAGAAACTCTTTAAAATTACGGGCATATTCAATTGGGTATTTAAAATAATTGAGTTCTTTTGAAAAACTTCTAACCTTAGTTTCATCTTTAACTACGTTATATGACCATAGTTGCATGTATCCACCTACAGATCTTGCTTTTTGTTTAAACCAATCACTTAAATTATTTGGGTATTTAACATAAACTTTCGCTTTAGGCTCGTAAAGTAGCTTGTAACCTTTATTAAAAATCACATACGATAAATATGCATCTTCAACAAGACAATCCGATGGGATTTTAAATTTTAGATTTTTTACAAGAAAAAGGTAGCCACTCATAACGAAGAATTTGTTTTTCTTGCCTCGAGACATTGATTCTATTCTTTTTGTATGGGCTCCATCTGCTAATAAATGCGATATAAACCCCCAGTAATTGGATTTTGAATCCATAGAAACAGGTCTGCCCGTAACGCCACCGATACTTTTATCCTTAAATTCCGAAAATAACTCGGCAACTGAATTTGTTGAAATATATACATCGCCATCGGTTAATAAAAGGTAGTCACCTTTAGCGCTTTCAAAACCTAGGTTTAAGGCGGTAGGCTTGCCTTTGTAAGGGTCTTTAATATTCTTCCAGTTTAATTTTTTGTATTTTGACTTAATGAATTCTTGCGCCTTGATAAAGGTTTCATCATCAGGAATAACAGTAATTAACTCGAAATCGTTTTTTAAAAAGTTTCTAGCACTTTCTATTACGCTTTCAAGCGCCTTCATTATTGTTCTATCTTCTTTTGCTGCAGTTAGTATTATTGAAAGTGTTGGATTGTCCATATTATTTAAATAGTCGAGTTTGAATTTTACTAATTTGTTTTTTAATTGTTACTTTCCTTTGTGTCGCAGGTATTTTAATTTTCTTTTCATCGCACAAGCCTTTTAACTTCCACATAAAAATTCTGCCTTTATTACCTGTGCCGGATTTATCAGGATAATCGATAGCAAATTGCGCAGCGGATTCTAAAACGAATCTTGGCAAATCTTTGGCTAGCTTCATATACAAGGCTTTGTGTTTTGTATCTCCTAGGCGCCCTGATAAACGGATTCCAAAGTCTTGGTGCTCTGTACGTATATACTGGCCTCTTTTTGTCATCCTTTCAAGGAAGTCGTTTTTTTGGAGGATGGATTTTACGGATTTAATTTCACTTTTCATTTTCGGCTTCAATCGACTTTATCAAATTTGAGATCATACCTCTAAAACTATGACTCCCAAGGAATAGTATTACTTTACCTTGTTCTTTAAAAACATCTTTTAGAGAATTTACGCAGTCAATGTCGTTTGCATATTTATTGACTTTTAGACCAAAGGATTCTAGCTTGTTTGCGAATTCCTCTTCCGAAAACTTCTGATCATCCTTGTCAGGAATTATTGAAAATTTCGCAAGTTCAATAGTTGGTTTTACTGATTCAAAAACCTTTCCGTATTCATTCAAGGATATACGAGATCGGTTTCCGCTTGAGGGGTCAAAAATCAAATGGATTGTGTGTTTTGGAAAGTCCTTTTGAACAGCCTCTATTGCAAATTTGGCTTTACCAACTGTGCTACCAAAATCATCAATAATATAATTGTCATTTTTTGTATATCTTACTTCTAAACGTCTTTTTAGACCTGTATAGGTTTCAATTCCTGTTTGAATACTGCTTTGAGTTACACCAAGTTCGAATGCCATGGCTGCTGCTAAAAGGATATTCATATTGTTGAATTCTCCAACAATCTGTTCTTTAAAAGGAATCATTAAATTATCTTTTAATTCGTCTTTGCTTCTAAACAGCACTTTTTTAGGTGTAGAATCCAAAATAAGTTTCCACTTAGCGGTATTATCAAACGAAAACTTAGAAGAAACAAAGACAACCTTCGCTTTTGCATTCTCAACAACTGTTCTAACGTTCTCGTTATCATAGTTCGCTACAATTAAGCCGTTTTCAGGAATAGTTTCTATTAGTTTTTTAAAATTGTTTAAATATAGTTCGAAAGTTGGAAATAAATCTTGATGATCCCATTCAATTCCATTTAGTATTAGATACTTTGGGGAATAATAGAAAAACTTAGATTGAGTATTTTCTAAGGAAGTTAAATATTCATCACCTTCTACTACAGAATATTTTGTGAAATGATCTTTGAATTTAACATTATCGTTAAGATACATATCAAATCCTCCGAACATATAACTAATTGGAGTGTTATTTGTTTTAAAAATATTAACTAATATCGCAGTAATAGTTGATTTACCATAACTTCCTGCAACAACAATCGAAGAATCATAAAGCACACAATAATCTTTGAGAACCTCAGGATAGGTTTTTATGTTTAAATTTAGTTCTTTTGCTTTTATATATTCAGCATTTTTATCACCCTTTGTTCCTTGAATTACTACTAAATCTGGGTGGACGCCATTAACCTCTAACCTTTCTGGTTTATATCCCAAAGAAATTTGGATATTGTTTTTTTCAAGGAAATCTTTTACAGGAGGGTAAAATCCTTTATCAGAACCGGTTACTAAATACCCTAAATCTTTAAAAGACTTAGCTAGTCCTGCTGTTGTAACGCCAGCAATTCCAATGAAATGAACCCATTTATCCATAGATGAAATTAATATTATTTAGAGTATATCAATTATAAATTCCAAATCAAAATTTAAAATATCCAAGGTATTTATGTGCTTTCACACTTTAAAGTGTTTTTTGCATTAAAAATGGGAACAAAATATACACATTTTATTTAATAAGTAGGCTGGTTTTATTTAAATAACTATTTGACTATACAACTTGTTGTTGTTACCTTAATCTCTCTACACTATGGATTGTATATGATTTGTCCTTTTTGTAAATCCACCAAAACAAAGGTGGTAGATAAACGAGATAATAACGCAACCTCATCAATACGAAGGAGGCGCGAATGCTTAGACTGTTTAAAGAGGTTTACAACTTATGAAAAGATTCAATCAATTTGCCTAAACGTAATCAAAAGAAGCGGGAAAATAGAAGATTTTGATAGAGAAAAACTAAAACGAGGTATTTTAACCGCAATAAAGAAACGAAGAATACCCGAATCAACAATTGATAGCCTTGTTGCAGATATAGAGTCCACTTTGTTAAGTTCTAAAACAACTTATATTAAAAGTATTGAAATTGGCGAACTGGTCTTAAATAAGCTTAAGGATATTGATAAGGTTGGGTATCTACTTTATGCGTCAGTATATAAGGATTTCAGAGATTTAAACGATTTTCAAAAAGCTATCAACGAATTAAATATTTAATAATAATTATGAAAAATAAAACCGTTCCTCAGTTTTCGGATAATGCAATTTTAATTGCCAAAAAAAGGTATTTAAAGGTAGATAAAAAAAATAAAACCGAAGAAACCCCGGCTCAAATGTTTGAAAGGATATCCAATTTCATGCTGACCGCAGAATTAGACACTTCTGATAAAAAGAAGGGTTATAAAGTCCCGGACAAAAGTAAATTAGAAGAAATCCGCAATAATTTTTACGAAATCCAAGCAAATCTAGAGTTTTTATCCGGAATGCCACTACTTGATCGTGGTAACGAAGATATAGTCGCGGCCTGCTATGTTATGCCTATACATGATAATTTGGAATCTATCTATGGAACTCTTGCTAAAACAGTTATTTTACATAGAAGAGGCGCGGGTATTGGATATGATTTTTCAGAAGTTCGCCCTGATGGTTCTATTGTAAAATCCACAGGTAGAGAAGCTAGCGGTCCAATTTCTTTTATGAGACTCTACGACTTTTCATCTGAAGTTATATTAAATCGAGGAGCCATAAGGCATGCCGGACACATGGGAATCCTTAGAATAGATCACCCGAATATCGAGCAATTCATTACTGCGAAAAAAGACTATACACAGTTAACTAATTTTAATATTTCTATTGCAATTACAGATGAGTTTATAAAAGCCCTTAAAAATGACGACTATCTACCACTAGTGCACGATGGAAAAGTATATAAAAAGGTTAAAGCAGAAGAACTTCTTGATTTGATCGTTAATAGTATCTACAAAAGCGGTGAACCCGGCTTTATATTTATTGATGAAGTTAACCGACATAACCCAACGCTTCATATTGGTAAAATGACTGCCACGAATCAATGCGGAGAACAGCCTCTTTTGCCTTATGAAGCTTGCAACCTAGGCTCAGTTGTTCTAAATAAATTCGTTTTTGAAGACAAACTGCACGAAAGAATCGATCCAGAATTAAAAATTAACTGGAAGCGTTTAGAAAAAGTTGTGCGTATAGGTGTGCGATTTCTTGATAATACAGTCACCGTTACCCATCATTTACTTCCTGAAATAGAACAAATCGTTAAATATGGGAATCGAAAAATTGGTCTAGGAGTAATGGGCTGGGCAGATCTACTATATTTATTAGAAATCCCCTATAACTCTGATGAAGCCATCAAACTTGCAGAAAAGGTTATGTCATTTATACAAACAACGGCACACGACGAATCTCAAAAATTAGGTCGTGAAAGGGGCGATTTCGGCAACTTTAAAGGCTCTCTTTGGGATAAAAAAGGATATAAACATATGCGAAACGCGACAGTAACAACTATCGCACCGAATGGAACAACTTCGCTACTTGCGGATTGCAATGGTGGAATAGAACCATTTTTCGCCCTTGGATACATTCGAAAAAATATGGAAACCTTGGGGGATACAGAGATTATGTTTGTTAATAAATTACTGGAACAAAAGCTAAAAGACGAATGGCTCTATGACAAGGCAATAATGAAAGAAATCATTGCTAAGGGCACATTAAAAGATATAAAAAAGATTCCAGAAAGAATTAAAAAAGTTTTTGTAACAGCTTTTGATATTACGCCAGAATGGCATATCAAAGCTCAAGCGGCTTTCCAGAAGTTCACAGACAATGCTGTATCTAAAACAATAAACTTCCCTGAGGATGCAACCAAAGCGGATATTAAAAAAGCCTTCTTTTTAGCAGCAGAATCAAAGTTAAAAGGAATGACTATTTACAGAGACAAAAGTCGAGATCAACAAGTATTAAACCTTAGTTCTGATTCAAAATAATTTATTTATATTTATAAAATGAACGATAACTCAAAAAGCGCCCTAGATCTAGAATCAGTTAAAGAAATGCCCCACGATTTAATTGAACCAGACTTTAATGAAAATTCTATTAAAATAATGTCAAAAAGGCATTTGTTAAAAGATGAAAAGGGAAACCCTATTGAAACCCCTAAAGACATGTTCTGGCGAGTAGCCAGTAGTCTTGCTACGGAAGATGCAAAATACGTTAAAGGGGCGGTACAAAGGAAATCTAAAGCCGTAGTTAAGACATCTAGAGATTTCTACACAGTTATGGCCTCAAATCGATTTTTACCAGGTTCACGAGTATTGTATGAGGCAGGTAACAAAATTGACGCTACAGGTCAACTATCGTCGTGTTTTGTTTTGCCGATTGAAGATAGCCTTGAACATATATTTCAAGTAATGAAAGAAGCGGCTATTGTCCAAAAGAATAATGGTGGCACCGGCTTTAATTTTTCACATATTAGACCAAAAGGTGATTCTGTTGGAGGGACACCAAATGTTGCTGCAGGACCTCTTCATTTTATAAAAACCTTTTCTCAGGCATTTGACCAAATCTTACAGGGCAAAAAACGTGGTGGTGGCAATATGGCAATATTAAACGTGAATCACCCTGATATTATTGAGTTCATTCACTTAAAAGAAAAAGACAACTCGATTCGAAACTTCAATATAAGCGTTGGAATAACAGACGACTTTATGACGAAAGTAAAAAACGATGAAGAATATGATTTAATAAATCCTCGAAATAATAAAGTAGTAAAAAAATTAAAGGCAAGAGATGTTTTCAACGAGATCTGTGAAGTAGCATACAGAACCGCTGATCCGGGACTATTCTTTTTGGATACCGCGCAAAATGCAAATCCTACTCCTAATTTAGGAATAATTGAAGCTACAAATCCCTGTGGAGAAGAACCTTTGAGAGCCTACGAATCCTGTAATTTGGGCTCTATTGTTCTTCCAACACATATTTTAAATGATAAAGGCGAGATTAAAATTGATTGGGATTCTTTAAAATCTACAATTCATATAGGGATTCACATGCTTGATAATATGATTGATAGCAGTCGTTTTACTCTTCATCAGATTGATAACGAGGTAAAGTTAACCCGAAAACTAGGTTTAGGTTTTATGGGTTTTAGTACTCTCTTGTTTAAACTTGGGATTCCATATAATAGTGACGAGGCAGTCAAATTAATGGACAAAATAGCTAAGTTTATTGAAGTTGAATCAACAAACGAATCAGTTGATCTAGCAAAAGATAGAGGAGTTTTCCCCGGATTTAAAGGTAGTGTTTGGGATAAAAAGAATATCAAAGTCAGAAATGCTACATTAACATCAATTGCTCCGACAGGCACAATTAGTTTATTAGCCAATGTTAGTAGCGGTATCGAACCTGTATTTTCACTTGTGTATCAGGTTTCAATGTTCTATCAAGACGATTCAAAAGAAAACAAAAAAGCGATTTTGATTGTAGAAAAGGAATTCGAGACTTACGCTAAAGAAAAAGGCTTCTATTCAAAAGAGTTGATGGAAAAAATTGCCGCAAATAATGGCTCATTAAAAGGTATAAAAGACTTACCTAAAGAAGCATACGAAACCTTTGTCACTACACATGAGATTTCTTATGATTGGCACGTATTAATGCAGGCTACAGCTCAAAAGCATATTGATGCTGCGGTTAGTAAAACCATCAATTTACCCTCTGATTCTGACGTAGATGATGTTCGAAAAGCCTATATACTTGCCTGGGAGAAAAAATGCAAGGGAATTACAATCTACAGAGATGGATCAAAAAGCGATCAGGTTTTAGGGCATGTAACAGATACAAAGCCTACAGAATCAACAACGTCAGTAATTAAAAACCAATTAACACCTAATGCAATAGAAGTTCTTGGAAAAAGAGCTTTGAGCAAATCCGATTCGGGTGAAATCCTTGAAACACCAGAAGAATTATGGCGAAGAATAGCTTCATATATTGCTAGCGCTGAAGTTCCCGAATTAAGAGAGGATTTCACAAATAAATTTGTAGATATAATGAACAATGGTGAGTTCTTCTGCGGTGGAACATTGATCTGGGCCGGCATGGGCAAGGATACGGTTATTTCCAAATGCTTGGTTTTACCAATTAATGATTCTATTGATTCAATTTTTCAAAGTCTAAATTGGAATATTCAATGTTTACGACGTGGAGTTGGTACTGGTTTTAATTTCTCTAAGATTAGATCTTCATTCTCAAAGGTTTCTTCTACCGGAGAATTTGCAGCCGGCCCAATTGAATATTTAAGAATGTATAATCGCGCCCAAGACACAATCCGAGGCCGAGGGGGCCGAGGCTTGGGATCAATGGCAATTTTAAACGCAGAACATCCTAACATTGAGGATTTTATTTCTTCAAAGGACGATCTGGTTTCGATTACACATTTCAATATTTCCGTAGGCGCGAGCGACAAGTTTATGAAAGCAGTAAAGAACTCGCAGGACTGGGATTTAGTCGATCCACATGATGGAAAAGTCTATAAAACAATGAATGCAAGAGATCTTTTTGAGCAAATCGCGAAAAAGGCCTGGCAAAGTGGCGACCCTGGAATGTTCTTTTTGGATAATGCGGAAAAAGGTAATACTACGCCATCACTTGGACGAATGGACGCTACAAATCCATGCGGAGAACAACCCCTTATTCCTTTTGAGACTTGCAATATGGGTCACATAAATTTAAGTAAATTTGTACAGGGCTTCCCATTAATTAATGAGGAAAATATTCAAAAACTTTCAATTGCTGATAAGTTGAAATTTATTAATTGGGATAGGCTTAAAATTGTAATTAATTACGCAGTAAGATTTTTGGATGATGTTATTGAAATCAATCATTATCCAATAAAAGAGATTGAAGAAATGACAAAGAAAACAAGAAACATTGGAGTTGGGATAATGGGCTTTGCCGATCTTCTAATCAAATTAGGAGTCAGTTACGGCAGTGATGAGTCCATTACGATTGCTGAAGAAATTATGAAGTTTATGCAAAAATCAGCTCATCAGG
>CAZLRZ010000019.1:0-15356 GCA_964562165.1 uncultured Candidatus Saccharibacteria bacterium | reverse complement strand
GTATTTGATCAAAGTAAAAGTTAAATTGATCACCTTTTTGAATTTTGTTTAACTCATCACGAAGTAAATCTCTAAAACTAGTAGTGAACATAAATAAGCTTAATATTTTTGAATCTATTAAAATTCTTGATTTTTTATCGACAACTTCAATTAATTTACGGACTAAAATCCCGTCAATTTCTCTATCAACGTTTCTATTTGTTAATTCGCAAAAGTCCCTAAAAGCTTTAATATCGGCTTTATCTAAATCCCATTCATCGATTGATTCGGGGATAATATAATTCCCTTTAACAAAACCTGCTCTAATGGCTTTTCGTTTCAAAATGGAGCCAATATATAGGAAATCAAATTTAAAATCTTTAAGGATTCTAGATGAAATATAGCTAGTTCCACTTTTCCCAGGTCCACCAAGAATATATATATGAGGATTTCTTTTTTTCAAAATGAATAAAAAAATTAAGTAAATGAAAAATACAAAGGGAATTGAAAAATACAAACATCTTAAAAATAAATCATAACTAACAATTGGCTCTGGTTCAATAGTTACGGTTATCTTAGGCGTTGTGGTTGGAATTAAACTTTGCATTATAGTACTTGTATTGGTGGGAGCCACTGATTGTGAAATAACCACAGGGGTTGTGGGTGTTACAGAAGTCAAAACCCCATTTATCGTAAAGAAAAGAATTTTGCTCTGTGTTGAATTATCGATAATTCCATTAATTACTAGATTTGCGTAGGTTGAATAATCGGCATTAGGGAAATTTGATGAAGGAAAACTTATCAAGTATTTTCCATTTAGATCAGAAATGATTGTGTATCTGTAGAAAGAATCTCCAATTATTGTTACTTGAACTGGGGAATTAGGTGCTGCATATCCATAAATAATAATATCTTGGTTTCCAATAAAATAATTTTGATTAAGAATTATAGTTGGGGGTAGATAAATATTAGTGAAAACAGTTGTTTGATTTGGGATCAAAATCAAAGGGATATTTATTGTATTTGTGAGGTTATTTAAAGGATCGCTTGAATATATTTCAATATGGTGAGTACCAAAAGGTAGTGCGAAGATTTCTTTGATAAATAAACCATTAGCATCAGAAACTGTTGTTCCAATAACGACTCCATTTTCTTTAATAGTGACCATACATAAAGGACAAGTGTAGCCTTCGAGGTATAGAGAAGTATCAGGAATTTCAACAGTAACAATTTCTGATTCAGCGCTTATTAAAGGAACAAGCAAAAAGGCTGAAAGTAAAAAGCTAAAAATAAACTTAAGCCAGTTTTTCATTAAAATTTACCCTTTAACTAAGATTTTAACGGCTTTATTAATACGTTTTTTGAAGACGAAATACAATACTAGTAAAACTACTAATATTAAAATTATGGGTAATGATCTAGATAAATACAATGCAATAAAGCTAGCTTCAGATGTAATTTCTTTATTTGTTGATCCTACAGTAGTACTAAATTTTGCATTAAAGAAACCAAATTTATCAAAATCAAATTCTTGCGAGTAAAGTCTTTGACTACCAGGAAGAATATTTCTAGGTTCTACATTAAATGTTTGAACAACATTTCCAAAAATATCAGTAATAGTAATTTGAGGTGAAAGCTTATAGTGAATACTACCAGTATTTTCAATGACTGCATCAAATTTGATTTTTGGATCTGTATATGTAGAGTTAGAACTTAGAAATGAAATTAATTTACCATCTTCATTTATATCGCCAGGAATCCTTATTAAAATTAATGCACCAATTTCTTGTATAACACTAGCTCCTGATTCACCTTTGTCTAAAGTTCCACCACTCGAAATAACGGCCGCTCCAAAATGACTTCCTGGTTCTGCATTTTCAGGGACATTAATAGTGAAATTCAACAAGTAGAAATCGTTAGGATTTATAACAAATTGACCGGTTTCGTATTGAATCCAATCTTTTATGGAATATGTGCTATCTTCTTCAGTAAGTGAAACCTGGCCTTCAATTCCATAAGCCTCAAAATTTAAAGTTTGAACATTAAAAAGAAGGGTCTTTTCAGTTAAATTTGTTACTTTTAAAGTGTTCTTTGACACATCTCCTGGGTTTGCAGATATTTCAAAATTTGGAGGGGATATTGAAAATGATTTAGAATCAACTGCTTGAACTTCTTTGTTACTTAATAAGAAGGTTGAAAAAAATACTAATCCTAGGGCAGCTAATTTAAAATTGTTTTTCAATTTAATTAAGAATAAATAAAATTAATATGTTGGGGTTGCAACATAAATGACTGTTGTTTGATAAAAACCTGCAGAAGTTGTAGCTGCAATTCCTACTTGATAACCAACATCAACTGTTTCACTACCTTCAGATGCACCAAATAATACTTCTAGTGGAGATGTTGTATCTGCTCCAACTGTTCCATACCAGGAACCAACATTCCCTGAGGTCGAACCCGAATTTATTGTTGCTTCTGTGCCAACAACAAGAGTGCCATTAGTTGCAGTATACCTATGAGAAGCATCTACTTTAATGGGGTTAATTAAAAAGAAAGTAAGTACCAAAAAGGTACAGAAAAAAATGAATTTTGTACTTAAAAAATTCAATTTAAACAAAATTTTTACTTTGACTAATAATAATATACAGAAATTTTAAATCTAAAAAAAGAGTTATTAAAATGCTATAATTTTCCATATAACTTCTTATTTTCTACAAATGAACTTAATCACAGGAGCAAACGGAAGAATTGGTAATGTAGTGGTTCGTAAATTACTTGAAAAGGGTGAAAAAGTAAGAATATTTGCCCGAAATACTTCTAACTTATCATCTCTCAAAGGACTTGAATATGAAGTTGCGAATGGCGATATTAATGACTTGCAAAGTGTTTTGAGGGCTATGGATGGCTGTGATCAAGTTTATCATTTAGCCGCAGATATTAATATTAACAATAAAGATGCCGATAAGACTTTTAAAATCAATATCCAAGGAACTGAAAATATTCTTCAGGCCTGTATTGAAAAAAAAGTTAAAAGACTAGTTTATGTAAGTTCAATTCACGCGTTCTCTTTGCCACCCAAGGGGCAGCAAATAAACGAAGAGACACCATTATGCGATGATGATCCAAAAAGGGGAGTATATGATAGATCAAAAGCAAAAGCCACAAAAAAAGTTTTAAACACAAAAGCTGAAGGTTTTGAAGCGGTTGTTGTTTGCCCCACAGGCGTCGTAGGGCCATTCGATTTTGAACCCTCATTTTTTGGTAAGGGAATGTTAGATTCAATAAATAGTGGTTTAAAAATTACAGTACCCGGCGGCTATGATTATGTAGATGTCAGAGATGTTGCAGATGGAATCGTTTCCGCTATGAAAAATGGTAAACCTTATCAAATTTATTTACTTGGTAACGAATACATTACAATGAAGGAATATTTTGGCTACCTAGCAGAACTTAGCGGAATTAAAGTGAAAACAAACGTTTTGCCTTTCTGGCTTGCTAAAGCTATGGGATTTATCTTGAACCTATTTTCCGATAATTCATCAATAACAGATTATTCTGTCGATACTTTAATGGAAAATGCAAATATTTCACACGAAAAAGCTGCAAAAGAACTAGGATACAAGCCAAGATCAGTAAAAGACGCAATTACTGATCAATATAATTGGTTTAGGGACAACGGATACTTTAAAACTAAAGAGAAATAAGCATTGGTTTGATCGAATTATTAATTAGACATTGCAAATTTATCTGAAATCCTTTTATATTCTTCGGAAGATTTTCTTCTTGATTGATCATCTTGCATTAACCCAATTTTTGATAAGGCCTCTTTCCATTCAGGATTGTCGTCATTATGTGGAATCAAATGAATATGGGCATGAGGGACACCTCTACCTAAAACAAAAATATCAACGAATTTATACCCTAGATCTTTTTTAAAATGTCTTGCAACTTTTGTGGCAAATTCAAAATAATCATCGACATCATCAACATCTGTAAATGTCTCAAAATGCTTTTTAGGAATAACAATTGTATGACCTTCAACCAATTGAGAAATATCAATAATTGCTAAAAAGTTTTCATCTTCAGCAATTTTGAAGCAGGGGATTTCATTATTAATGATTTTGCAGAAAGCACAATTATTTATCATCTTACTTAAATATAAAAAAGTTTTTAAATTATACAATAATTTTAATAATTTATTTGACATAAGAAAAATTTATTATACAATTTAATGGGTATATACCCATTTGTGTTCTATTTTTTATTATTAAAAACATGCCAAGATTAGATGGAACTGGTCCTTTAGGACAGGGACCAATGACTGGACGAGGAAGAGGTAAAGGTATGGGACGTGGTAGAGGAAAAGGAATGGGAGGTCGTGGACAGGGAGGAAGTAAAGAGTGCACATGTCCTAAATGTGGTTATAAAGAACCACATACAAGAGGAATTCCTTGTTCAGAGAAAAAATGCCCTGAATGCGGAACACTTATGAAAGGTGCTTTTTGCTTATAGGATTTTTATGAGGGGTAGCAATAGAAAATTATTACTGCCCCTCTTTCTTATTTATTATCTATAAATTTATGCGACAACGATGTAGAAGAAGACTCGGAAGAGATTTTAGTGAAATTTACTTTAAACCAAGAGGAATTCCTTTAAGGGAACTTAATGAAGTTACAATAACAGATGAGGAACTTGAAACAATAAGACTAAGATATTTAGAAAAAATGGATCAGGATGAAGCTTCAAAGAAAATGGGTATTTCTCAGAGTCAATATCAAAGAGATTTAACCTCAGTACTAGAAAAAATTACAAAAGCCCTCATTGAGGGATATGCTATCAATATAGCCAAAACGAAGTAATTTTTTATATTTCAATCTTGACTGAAATTTTCTGCTATTGTATATTTCAATGTACGTTGAAATAACTTTTTAATATTTTCTTGATGAATGGAACAGTAAAGAAAAAAATAGAGGATTTACAGAAATTATTAGTATTAAACAGAATAAAAATACTTGATTTACTATATAAAGAGGATACCTGTGTTTGCCAAATGGTAGAAAAGCTTAGTATGAAACACAATCTGATATCACATCACCTAAAGACACTGTTAGATATGGGTTATTTAAAAAGCAACAGAAATGGTCAGCATATTATGTATAACCTTGTAGATGATAAAAAAGAAATTGTAGGTGAATTATTAACACTTATAAATAAATAACATTATGAAAGTACTTAAATTTGGTGCAATTTGGTGTTCGGGATGTTTAGTAATGAAGCCTAGATGGGCTGAAATTGAAAGAGAATTAACTTGGCTTATTACTGAGTACCACGATGCAGATACTGAAAAAGAACTAGTAAAAAAATATTCGGTTAAGTATTATCCATGTTTTATTTTTTTTGATAAAGAAGGTAATGAAATACATCGAGAGTATGGTGAAATAGAAAAAGAAAAATTAATTGAGATTATTAATACTTATAAAGATAAATAATATGATTGGTAGACTGCTCAAAATAACATTGTCATTAGCAATCCTATTTGGTGTTTTTTTTGCAGGCACTATTAACGAAGTTAGCGCAGAAGTTAATGAACCCATTAATGTTTATCTTTTTTATGGGCAAGGTTGTCCTCATTGTGCAAAAGAACGAGAATATTTAACGACTCTAAAAGATACCTATGGTAATAAAATAAACATTTATGAATATGAGGTCTATTACAATCAGGAAAATGTCAAACTATTTACTAAAACCTCGGAGTTTTTAAATATTGATGTCGGAGGAGTTCCTTTTCTTGTTATTGGAGAGAAGTACTTTGTTGGTTACGAGAGTAATGAAACGACTGGAACAGAAATTTCAAATGAAATCGAACGATGTATCGAGCATGGCTGTATAGATAATCTATCTGAGTTGCTTCTTGGAGAAAAAAAGTTAAATACTACCAGTACTCCCAAAGGTGTAATCATTTCGAGTGGTACTAATTCTGAAAATAATTCTCCACTGTACTTAGAGACATATATTTTTGGAAAAATTAACATTAAAGACATCTCTCTCCCTCTTGCAACCATATTAATTGCATTAGTTGACGGATTTAATCCTTGTGCGATGTGGATTCTTATCTTTCTAATTACCATGTTAATAAACATGAAAGATAAAAGGAAACTGTATATTTTAGGATCAACTTTTATCTTTACCTCTGGGATTGTTTATTTCTTCTTCCTTTCTGCTTGGTTTAATTTTTTTAAACTTGTAGGTTATGTATATTGGATAAAAGTTATTATTGGAATTATCGCAATAGTTAGCGGAATCTTACACATTAAAAGTGCATTGTTTTCAAAAGGAGGATGTCATGCAACCAACGAGAAACAAAGAGAAAGCATCATAGAAAGAATTAAAAAGGTTTTAGGAGAGAAAAGCTTTGTATTGGCAATATTTGGAATTGTAACACTAGCCATTTCAGTAAATTTAATCGAAGTTGTATGCTCTGCTGGACTTCCAGCTGTTTATACCAACCTTTTATCATCAATAAAATTATCTCCTTTTGAATACTATTTCTACTTGTTCCTTTATGTGATTATTTTTATGTTGGATGATCTAATTATATTTTTCATTGCAGTAAAAACTTTTGAAGTAACAGGAATAACAAAGAAATACACAAAATGGTCAAGTCTTATAGGAGGCATAATTATTTTAATTATTGGAATAATTTTAATAATAAAACCTGAACTTTTGATGTTCGGGTAATTATTTAATTTATTAATTTAAAATTATGAGCAAAAAACTGCCAATAATTCTAGGAGTTCTTTTAGGACTTGGGATTCTTATAGGATGTGAATTTTTACTAGTGAGAAATTTTGGATGTCCTAAAACAACTGAAAAAACAGAGACAAAAGAATCGGAAGTTATGTCTAAACCCAAAGCGATGATGCTTCTAATAGAATTTAAGAACACAGAGGGATTAGTAAATATGGTAAATGACATGAAGGAAAGAAATATCAAGGGATTATTAATGGTAAACGCTGATTTCGTTGATAAAAATAAAGATGCAATTAAGGAAATTTTAGCAACAGGAAATGTTGAGATTGCAGCCTCATATGATCCAAAGCCCTATTGGGAAATGACCTACGATGAACAATATGCCACTATTACGGATATGATTACAAGAATTGAAAGTGCCCTTAATGTTAAGGTTAGAATTATCAGCTCAAGATATATGGCTTCTGATGAAAATACAGTAAAAATTGCTGATAAATTAGGTATTGAATATATTACTGCTAGAGGAACAACAGAACTTGCTACTACTGTTTATAAACCTGAAGAATACAATGTAAAAATTATTTCTGTTTCGAATATTGATGTGCCTGAATTCAAATATGGAAGTTTTTGTGATTACAGTTTCTATGAAAGAAGCGGAAGCCCTGAAGACATGGAGAAGGAATATAAAAGAGCGATACAGGAAGAGAAATTTATCGGTGTCTCTCACACATATATTGGAGGATACAAAGAAAGATGGAATGATATGTGGCATAACTTTTGGGACAATTATGAAGTGGATTGGGTTGATTTAGACACATTAGGGACTGTTGATAAGGTAATGCCAATGTGGCAGATCCCTATTAACAAAAATGCTCCATATACCCCAGAAAAAATTAGACCAGCTATTCCTTATGATGAGGAAGAAAATGTTGTTAATCCATGTGCGGTAGATGATTTAAATGAATCAAAAGATAGTAATGGAGCGAAAATTCAAGAAAATACTCTAGTAATTTTCCATAACAATACGGGGCCAATGTGTATAGAGGCCTTAGAATTTCTTAGAAATTCAAATATTGAATTTAAAGAGTATTTAACTACTGATGATAATTATTATTCGAATTTAATTCGATATAAAAATGTTTTTACAGGTAGTGAAGGTGTTTCTGAAGATTTTGATTATTATCCTTTTATTTTTTATAAAAACCATGCTTTTTCTGGGTTTAATGAAAATATTAAAAATGATATAAATAAGTTAATTCTTAATTAATTTTTTACAAAACAAATATGGAAAACGAGTCAATTACTCCTATGCCTAGAATAGGCGAGAAGGCTCCTTCATTTCATGCAGTTACTACACAAGGAGAAATTAATTTTCCTGAACAGTATAAGGGTAAATGGGTAATTTTATTTAGTCATCCAGCAGATTTCACTCCTGTTTGTACTTCAGAGTTTATGACGTTTGCCAATTTAGAAAAAGATTTTTCTCAACTTAATTGTAAATTAGTGGGTTTATCGGTTGATGGATTATATAGCCACATTGCTTGGTTAAGAACGATCAAAGAGAAAATTGAGTATAAAGGGATGAAGAATATTGAAGTTAAGTTCCCACTAATTGAAGATATTACAATGGATGTCGCAAAAAAATACGGGATGATTCAACCTGGAGAAAGTAATACAAAAGCTGTTCGAGCAGTATTCTTTATTGATCCTAAGGGCATAATTAGAACAATTCTTTATTATCCATTAAGTTTAGGTAGAAATTTTTCAGAATTATTAAGGATTTTAATGGGACTTCAAACTGCAGATGAATTTTCAATTGCAACTCCTGCAGATTGGATGCCTGGAGATGATGTAATTGTTCCAACTGCAGGATCATGCGGTGTTGCTAAAGAAAGGATGGAAAGTAAAGATGAAATGAAATGTTATGATTGGTTCTTTTGCACGAAAAAACTTAAGAAAGAGGATATTGTAAAAAAATTAAAAAAATCTAAATAAAGTTTAATTGCTGGTTATGTTTAAATTGATGAAATTATTTTCAGTATTTGTTATTTTGATTTTTTCATTTTTTCTGAATAGAACTTATGCGGAAGAAATTCTTATAGAAGATTTAGAGTTAAATCAATTAGATAATTCTATAATATTGAATGAAGATAAGGCTCCATTAGAAGCTCCTGAAGAAACTGAATACTTAAATGCTAAGGTGGTTGAAATTATCGATGAAGACTCTATAGAAATTGAGGGTAAGATACAAATTCATCAAAAGATTAAAATATCTTTGTTAGAAGGAAATGAAATTGGAAAGGAAGTTATTGTTGAAAATGGAGCTACGAATACTACTCAATTAATTCAGTATAAAAAGGGAGACGAAGTAATTGTTTCGTTTGTTAAGAATTTGAATGGTGAAGAAATTTTTTATATCACAGATATTGTTCGTACAAATGCAATACTTGTACTTTTTATACTATTCGTTATTTTAGCAATTTTGGTCGGTGGGAAAAAGGGATTCAGTTCCCTTTTAGCAATGGTAGCTTCGTTTGTGATCCTTTTTTTGTTCATTTTGCCTCAAATTCAATCAGGTAAAGATCCAGTAATAACTGCAATTTTCGCTTCAATAATAATTATCCCCATTACATTTTATTTGTCCCATGGATTCAATAGGAAAACAACAATTGCTATGATAGGAAGTTTTGGATCATTGATAATAACTGGGATTTTAGCTAGTTTATTTGTCGAATTTAGCCATCTAACAGGAACTGCATCCGAAGAAGCAATATTCTTACAAATGTCCAATGAAATTCAATATAATCTTAAGGGGTTATTATTGGCGGGGATTATAATTGGCACTCTCGGTGTAATGGATGATATAACTATTTCACAAACGTCAATTTGTTTTCAACTATATGACTTAAAAAATGATTTGTCTTTTAAAGAACTTTTTACCAGGTCAATAAAAATTGGGAAGGATCATATAGCATCAATGATCAATACGTTGATTTTGGTATATACTGGAGCTTCAATGCCTCTTTTACTTCTTTTTATGAACAATCCAAGGCCATTTGATGAAATATTAAACTATGAAATGATAAGTACTGAAATCGTTAGGACTCTTGTGGGTAGTATAGGACTTATTTTAGCTGTTCCAATTACAACATATTTAGCTTGCTATTTTGTAAAAAAGCAAAAAAGAAATTAATTTAAAAATTTAATCTATAATTAGTTTTTTTAGCAAGGGGAATTCTTTGTATGATTGATTAAATCGCATAGACCCCATATGACCTTCACCTTTTATAATTATTTGAATGCCGCCTGCTAAGTCAAGCATCTTGCGACCCTGCTTGTCATCACAACCCCATGGATCGTTTTCGGAATTAATGAAAATCAATTTTTCAGAAGTGTCTTTTGAGATTTTATCCCAGTTATAATCTTCTTTGAGAATCGAATCTAAGATACCATAATCCACAAAACCCGAGACCAAAATTGCTTGTTTGATCTTTACATCAATCTTATCTAATAAGGCCAAAATTAAAGTCGCTCCGGCGGAATGGCCAATAATTATTGTATTGTTATTGAATTTGCCATTCTCCATAACAAATGGCAACCATTTATTGATATCCGGATTGTCGGCATCAGGAAGGAGAGGCGCCCAAACTTCATAACCATCCTTTTCAAGTTCGCTTTTGAGCCATGGTATCCAAAAACTTTCAGGAGAATCTCCAGAACCGTGTAATATAATTGCGTTTTTCATGATTTGTTTATAAAGAAATTATCTTTCTGAAATATATTTAAATCTTTTCACTTTTTTTCCATCTTCGAAAACTTTGTATCCCATAAAATCCTCAACAGATCTTATCCAGGCCCTAGTATTGCTTTCAGGTTTATAATATAAAGGAATGTATACAACGAAATCATTTAAAGTCTCAGAATCTTTGGCAAGCATTATTGCATAATATAACTCACCTTTAAAATGTTTGTATACTCCAGGTTTAAAATTGTTATTTCCCATTTTTTATATAGGGTAAAGTTAATCCAATAAAAATCAAAATACTACCAAAGAACTCTTGAATAGAAGGTATTTCCGAATAAAAAATTACACCAATAAGAATAATAAAAAGTAATTCACTAAGTAAAAGAAGACTAGCTTTTTGAGCTTCAAGATGTTTAAATCCATAGACCATTAGAAATACATTTATGGACACTAGTAATGCGAATACGAAATTAGAAATCCAAGGAGTTATTGAGGCAAAGTTTGAACTTTCAGAAATAAACAAAAACGAGCCCGCATAAACAAAGATATCAATAATCGCAAACGAAAGAACAATTTGTGTTATTGAATAATTATTACTAACTTTTTTTGAGAAAGTAGAGTATATGCTATAACAAACACCCGAAAGACTTGCCAGTATTAAATAAAATAAGTTGCTAAAATCAATTTCTCTAATAAAGAGAATTAACAAACCCAAGATAGAAAAGATCAAAGAAACAATTTTCCTTGTATTCAAATGTTCTTTATAAATTAGTTTTCCAATAATAAAAGAAACTATAATTCCTGTTCCGTAAAACAAAAACATCGTTGTACCCATTGATATCTTTTGTATAGCATATGTGTATAATAATGTAGAACCTGCTCCTGCAATTCCCGAAAGTAAAAACCATGGTATATCTTTTTTCTGGATTCTCTTAAAATCCTTAATAAAAATAATTACACATAAAATTATTAGTACGCGCATTACTGCGCGAATAAAGGACTGTGTAATCTCACCAAAATCATTGCCGGTTATCCTAGTTAAAGGGCCATAAATAGCATATATTAGACCACTCGTAAGAAGTGCTAATTGAGGAATTTGAGAATCTTTAAAAAACTTATTCATTAATTAAAGTCTTTAAATATTGGGTTATTTCCCTAAGATTTTTAACATATTTTGCATTATTCTCTTCAAATTCTTTTTCTCTTTTGTCGAACCGGGCAACACCCAAAAAATCGATATCAGCATTCTTTGCTGCGATATAGTCATCTAAAGAATCTCCTATATAGATCGCTTCTGAGTATTTTATGCCTTTTTTATTCAGGAAGTTTTTTAATGAATCGAAAACCTTTCCGTCAGGCTTGTGGTGATCAGAATCTTCTGATGCTTGAATATATGCAAATATGTCATAAGAGATACCGACATCCATAAAACCACGCTTAATTAATTCCTTTGTACTAGAACTAACCATAGTTAAAATATATTTATTGCTTAATCTTTCTAGTGTCGCTACAGCATCATCAAACTTTTTTAGAGGGAAAAGATGAATAATCTCTTTGTAATGCTGTGCAATATTTTCAAAAGAATCTACATCATTGAACAAAGCTTTTATAAGATCCCTAAAAGGAAGCCCCCAATATTTATCTATTGTTGAATCTGATATCTTGAGGTTATAAAAATGTTTAGCAGTATATTTAGCTGCTTCATATCGAATTGCTCTAGTTTGAACTAGCGTATCATCAAAATCGAAAACTATTACTTTGTATGGCATATTAATTGTAAAAAGAATCAATTAAGAATCGGGATGGTGAGACTTGAACTCACAACCTTGCGCCCCCGAAGCGCACATTCTAGCCAATTGAACTACATCCCGTAATTGTGTTAATTCAACTAGACCATTATATCTTATTGCGTATATTTCTAAAACATAGCATAATTAGTATGATTTTTATAATAAAAAATGGAAAACAAAATTGAGCCTGATAAGCAATTCGAAAGAATTACTTCAGCTTTATCTTTGATAGTTGTCGGGTTTGTTCTATTGTTGAATACATCGGGAATTCTCCCTTGGACGGTCTGGATCGAGCTTTTAAAGTTTTGGCCTGTATTTATAATTTCGGCGGGCTTAAGTTTAATTTTGAGCTTTAATAACACATCAAAAATTATTGCGCATATACTAACTTTTTTAATATTCATATTTATATTATTCTACGCAGCTGTAAATACAGGATTATCTTCATTAAGCGGGTTCAATACAATTTTACCTAAATTGGGTTGGATTGGGTTCACGGAAGATTCAAATAATGTTTATTTAAATCAAGAATATAAATCTATTCCAATTTCCTTTAATGAAAACCTCAAGGGAGCAAATATGGAAGTAGTATTAGGGGCAGGTAAGTTCGAATTAAATTCCATAAAAACTGATAATATAATAGCTTCTGTGAATGCTATCAATAATAACCAAGAATTTTCTTTGGAGTCAACAAATAGAGGTGAGGTTACAGATATCAAATTTGAAAATAAACCTGTAAATAATTTTATGGATTTTGATAATAAGCAGGAATATTACCTAGATCTTAATAGCGGCATATATTTTGATAGTTTTGATATGAAAGTTGGGGCAAGTGATGCAACATTAAACTTTGAAAATAATATTTCTGTAAACAAAATAAACCTTGAAAGCGGGGCAAGCAGTGTAACTATGAATTTTACTGAAGGATCCTTGCCTTCTGTATTGAATGTAAAAGTCGGAGCTGGTAAGACTTTGATCGTGTTACCTGAAAATGCCGGCATAAATGTTGAGTATACTGTAGGTGTAGGTAGCTTAAAGATCGAGGGCGAGAGAGATGTAAATGGCCTAGGTGCTAAAGGAAAATTTGTTTCAAAAACTGTGAGTTCACATGGGAACATCAATATCACCTTAGATATTGGTGTAGGGGAATGTGAAATTATTTTCAAATAATTATTTATTATTAAATTTCTAAAAATGGCAAAAATTATTACAGGATCTTTCTTAGTTCTACTTGGATTAAGTATCCTTTTTCAACAGAGCCCATTTTCGATGCTTGGTATAGGTTTTGGAAATATATTTTCACTTTTTTGGTTAGTGATAGGGATAATTTTATTAACAAGAAAGAATTTATTTTGGGGATTTTTATTCTCTGCAATCGGTTTAGTGGGCTTTGTTTCGGGTATATTAAAAATTGATTTTGGCGCATGGATATTCCCTTTGATCATAATTGCAATAGGTTTTAGTATCCTTTTTAAAAAACAAAAAGTCATTAATGAAGAAGGCAAAGAACAATCAACTTCAAACGAGGATCTTTTAAATGAATCAATTGTTTTTAGTGGTTTAGAAAAAAGAGTCAATAGTACTAATTTTAAAGGAGGTAAGGTTGATTCTGTTTTTTCTGGAATTAAAATAGACCTTACAAATGCTAAGATCGCAAAAGAAGGTGCTGAATTAGAAATCAATTCGGTTTTTGGTGGTGTCGAAGTTATTACTGGAAAGGACCAAAATATAATCTCAAATGGTACAGGTGTTTTTGGCGCTTGGACAAACAAGTTTTCTTCGAGCAGTACAGCATCTAACCCTAAGGTATTAATTAAAGGTGCTGCAGTATTTGGTGGAGTAGAAATAAAAAACTAATGTCAAAAAAAAGAAAGTTTTTATTAATTTTAATATTAATTTTCTTGTTCATTTGTTTTGTCTTTTTCATTTTGCCTGGCAAAACAAGTGATGATTTTAGTTCTAATCAAGTTCAAAAAGCCATGAAAATTTCTATTGATGATTTTGTTGATGGAGAAAGAATGCCCACAAAGTATACTTGCCAGGGTCAAAACATTGCTCCGATAATCAATATTTCCGAAGTACCAAGTGAAGCTAAAAGTCTTCTCCTATTGGTTGAAGATCCTGATGCTCCGGGTGATATTTGGAATCATATGATCATTTGGGGAATTAAGCCTATTGATCAGGTCCTTGATCTGAATAACCTTCCTGATAATGTTATTGTCGGTAAAAATAGCTGGGGTAAGAATAATTATGGTGGACCATGTCCTCCATCAGGAACTCATAGATATTTTTTCAATCTATATGCATTAGATTATGATTTAAAATTAGATAAAAACGCATATTCATCTTTAATTAAAGATGAAATTTCAGGGCATGTCCTTCAGTATGCAAAACATATGGGAACTTACAGTAAAACAGCAGATCCTAGTGTATCTCCTTAATTAGATCTATTGAGTTGTTTTGTGGTGAATTAACAAGCGGTGAAACCCTATAATGAGTAATTTCTTCGCTTGGGCTAAAGATTTTTAAATTATCGAGTATGCTTTTATCAAAATCTTTTGAAAGCCAGAGGGTTTCAAGTTCCTTATTTAAAATTAGAGGCATACGATCATGAATCGAGGCAATCGTCTTATTGGGCTTGGTGGTTATTATTGTAAAGCCTAAATAGTTTATATTTGTTTTGGGGTCTATAAATTCATCATAAAGTCCGGCAAAAGCAAAATAGCTGTCATCTTCAGGTTTAATATACATCGGTTCCTTTTTATCGTTTACGATTTGCTTCCATTCATAAAATCCACTAGCTGGGACTATGCATCTTTTTGAATCAATTAATTTTTTGAAGAAAAACTTTTCATCAAGTGTTTCGATTTTGGCGTTAATAATTTGAAACTTATCGCTTGGAGCAAGACCCCACTTCATAATTACAGGCTTGTTTTTGTCTTCATTATTATTGAGAATCACAACGCTAGATTGGCCAGGTGCAATATTGTAACTTGATGGGAACTCAATTAAAACTCTATCTAAATTAAAACGAGGATAAAATCTTTCATCAATATCGAGTGTAAATCTTCCGCACATTATTTACTTAGATT
>CAZLRZ010000018.1:0-15481 GCA_964562165.1 uncultured Candidatus Saccharibacteria bacterium | reverse complement strand
TACCACTAGCTTCTGGGTTTCGACCGATGGCTTCCATAGCGGATTTACCAATCATAGCGATGGCTAATGCTGGCGCAATACCACCTATGGCTATAAAGAGAACTTTTGAAAGTATTATCTCCATTTTTGTAAGAATAAAATATAAAATAAATTAAATAAAAACTAATTAATGCTCCTCACTTGGAGCGGTAATCATCGAAATAAAGGTCAAAGTTAATAACGTAAAAACAAGTGCCTGAACAAAAGCCACTAACATCTCTAATAACAAGAATGGTATAGCAATAAACAACATTGGAGTACCATTAATTACGGACATCGCCGAAACTAAAGTTTCGCCGGCCATTACATTTCCAAAAAGTCGAAACGCCAGAGATAATGATTTAACAGGCTCAAGGATAAGTTCAAGCACACCCACAAAAAGGAATATAGGTAATATGTATAGTGGTTTTGTATGGAAATAATGCTTAAACCAGCCCTTAATCCCAACCATTTTGAATCCATAGAATTCCAATAGCCCAAAAGACACAACACCCAATGCAAAAGTGAGATTCAAATCACTTGTGGCGCCTTTAAGTAAAGCAATTTCGTGACCTTCCTCATTTAAATATGCAATATGACCGAATCCAGGGAAAAGGCCAATTATATTATTCAATAAAATAAAGAGAAAGAAGGTAATCATCCAAGGGAAAAAAGCCTTAGCTCTTTCTTTGTCAGCAATACTTAAACAAAGCCCATAAATGTAATCGGCAATTAATTCGAATACTGTTTGAAGTTTTCCAGGGTTTCTTTGAGTTAATTTACTTCGAACAATTGCAGCCAAAAGGATCATTAGCAATGACACTAAAATACTTGCCAACATAGTGTTAGTAAAGGGAAAGCCCCCGATTAAAAACAAAGTGTTTGCTCCAATTGAATGTTCCATTTAATTTTTTGCTCTTAACAGTATGGGTATATTACTATACTTTTAAAATAAAATCCAATAAAAGGACATCTTAATTGATTATCCACCAATCAAAGCCGACCCCTATCCCCATTTAATAATCAGTCTAACAATTTTATATTGCAATTAAAAGTTTTCTGGGAAATTAAGGGCTTAAATTGTTGAAAACTTAAAATTATTGATCTAAACTTTAATATATTTCATATAAACAATTATGGATTCCATTTCAACTAATCTTAATTCCTTTTTAAACATTTCCTATGAGGAATTAAAAGATCTTAATTTGAAGATTAAAAGCGAAAGACTCTCAGGTAAGCCAGAATCTTTTTTCAGAACAAAACAAAAAAAATACCTAAAAGAAGAATCCCGAATTAAAGCTGTTACAGTCTGTTTTTCAGATCTTGAAGGAAGATTCCATATGTTGGATTATGACAAGGAATATATTTTAGACAGTGATGATAATTTAACTTTTGACGGATCATCCATAAAAGGCTTCACAGCCCAAAAGGAATCCGACTTGAGACTTAATATTGACTGGGCGAGTTTTAGGTGGCTTCCCGCAGATATCTTTGGACCAGGGAAAGTCCTATTGTTCGCTGACATTCAGGATAAATCAGGCAATCCATTTAATAGTTGTTACAGATCACAGTTAAAAATCATTGCTAAATATTTTAAAGATAAGTACAAGCTAGAAGCTCAAATTTCACCTGAAATCGAAGGTTTCTTAGTAAAGGGATTAGATTCAGAACAGAATTTTGATGAAAAGTTAGGATTTGAGCTTGTTACAAAAGGTGGCTATTACCATTCTCTACCGCAAGACCCTTTAAGAGGCTTTATCGATAAAGTCGCTGAAGCCCAAAGGGCAATGGGATACGAAAACGAAAAAGACCACCCAGAAGTTGCCCCATCCCAGTTTGAATTGAATTACAAATATACTGACATAGTAAATGCTGCCGATCAAATTCAACTTTACAAATTAGTATGTCGCCAAATAGCAAAGAATATGGGCTACACAGCCACCTTTCTGCCCAAACCCCTAATGGGAATCAATGGCACAGGAATGCATATCAATTATTCTCTCATGAATAATGGCAAAAACATCTTTTTTGATAAAAATGGCAAAGAAGGCCTCTCAAAAGAAACTTGGGAGATTATTTATTCAATTCTTTACCATGCAAAAGACATTTGCCTAGTATTCAATTCAAGTGTTAATTCTTACAGAAGACTAGATCCACATTTTGAAGCACCTAACGAAATAAAGGTCTCAACAAGCGATAGAGGCGCAATGATTAGAATCCCTATCGGGAACGAAAAATCCACAAGAATCGAAATTCGATCAGTTGCCCCCGATACAAATCCCTACCTAGCTTTTTACGTAATTATGGCATTAAGCCAAAAAGGCTTAGAAGCCAGTAACAAGGAAAAAATGGAATTTGAAAAAGTATCTCAAAAAAGAGAGAAATTACCCGGGAATATCTATGATGCCTTAAGATATTTTAATAACAGTTTAATGATGAAAGCTATTCTTGGCGAAGAAAACCACAAAAAGCTCTTAAACCTTAAAACGACCGTAGCGGAAAGATCACCAAAACAATTGGGGCAAAGAATTAAAAACAGAGAAATCTTGGATCACCACGAAATATCAAATCAGATGCTATGGGGCGAGTTTTAGAATTGAAAGCTATATGGAAAAGAAACAAACTGAACCGGAGGAAGATCCCGTTTATATTGTGGCAAGAAATCACTACCAATAATTTCTAACAAGCACTCAGTCGAGATACTAGGGATTAACGGACATTCTTTATTGCGTGTATCCCAATACATCCAATCGTTTGATGGATAAATATTTCCATTCCTACTTTCCTCATGAGGATACCTAATGGCAGCTACGGCATGTGAATATTTTACTGGGTCAGGATCCTCAACTATTACTTGATAAAGTCCGAGGAACTTATTCCCTAAACCGAGTCTTTTTAATTTTTCATTTTCGGGCAAGTTAAATCCAGATTCTTTTCTTGAATTACCTTGAGCTTCTGATCCACCCGATTTTCTTAATTGAACAAAAACCCGATTCCTTGCAATCAACATCAGTTTCTTTGGATCAATCCCTAAAAAACCGGCAGAAGAAATTGCACAACCATTAATATTAACTACATCTGGGCTTTCAACATATTGATTTAAAGCCTCCATGGCTCCCAATCCCGGATACCGTGTATAGGTATTATTAAGATAATCGGCTACAGTCATAGGTGTATTTTGATAAGCATGAATGTCATTAATATTTGTATAACCACCCGTAAGCAAGTCACTATACCTAAATGCTAAATCGCTTAAAGGCATTTTTTGTATTTGATTTTCTAAATATAATTGATTTCCCATGTTTGAAATTTAACTATTATCCCCAGCCAACTGTCCGCAGGCTGCGTTTACATCCTCGCCCATTGTGACACGGATTGTGTTGTAAACACCGTATTTGTCGAGGATTAATTTAAAGTTTGTGATATTTTCTTTTGTAGATTTATCGTATTTAACACCCTTTACAGAGTTGTAAGGAATTAGATTAACGTAAGCCAATCTACCTTTTAACAACTTCCCAAGTCTTTCGGCATGTGAAGGTTGATCGTTAACATTATTAATCATTATATATTCGTATGTGATTCTTTTATTTGTTAACTCCTCATATTGGCCTAATAACTCAAAAAGACTTTTTAAAGGATTGGCTTTTGCAATTGGCATTATGGACTCTCTTAATTCTTGGCTAGGAGCATGAAGACTGATTGCAAGTTTAACCCTAAAGCCCTTATCGATGAATTTTTTCAATGGAGCAATAATACCTGATGTTGAAACTGTGATTTTTCTTTGCCCTAGGTTAAAACCATCAGGATCGTTTAATATTTTTATTGATTCTTCAACTGAACTTAGATTGAGCATTGGTTCGCCCATCCCCATATATACGACATTGGTGACTTTTTGATTTTCCTTTTTCAAAATTCTGGCAAAATACATTACCTGATCGACAATCTGCTCGGAATTCAAATTACCTTTAAACCCTAGTTTGCCTGTTGCACAAAAAGTGCAGCCGACAGGACATCCAACCATACAACTTACGCATACAGTGTTTCTTCCATCCTCGTGTCGCATCAAAACACTTTCTATGTTTTTGTTTAGCAACTTAACTTTGAATAGAACCTTTACTGTGTTTCCCTTGTCAGAAACCAGCTTCTTAACTTCTTCTAGCGAACTAAATTCAACATTAGCCTTTAATTCTTCTCTTAAACTTTTAGGGAATGGTGTGATTTGATCAAAATCAGTAATAGCCTCTTGGTAGAAGGCCTTTTTAAACTGTTTATTTCTAAAGCCAGGACTGCTTATTTTTTTCAAATACTCTTCTACTCGTTTCAATTTTTCTTCTGTATAAATAATATAGATACATTATATAACATTTTGGACGAAACAAAAAGACTGCCGGTTCATAACTCCGGCAATCTTTCCTCTTAAAATTTAGAGATAAATGAATAGTTAGTCTGAGTTCTGGCTCATTCGGCCTCTTCCAAAACCACCACCCATACCCTCACCCATACCTTCTCCCATTCCCATCCCCATTCCTTTACCCATTCCACCGCCCATCATTACGAATTGGTTGGGAATATCATTTTGATCTGCCCAATCGCTTAGATCTGAACGGAGTTTTTCCATAGCGTCATGCCTTGCATCAGCTGTTAATGCTTCGCTATTGATTTTCTCCATACTGGCATGGATTTCATCTTGTTTGGCTAAAATTAAAGCTTTTTGTGCTTCGGTTATATCACCGTTTGTAACTGCTTCTGATAATCTGTCGGCTCGTTCTTGAGTTCTTGTGGTTTCAAAGACTTGCTCGACTTCTGCTGGATTTAAATTGAATTTTGCCGCAATGTTCTCAACTATCGTTGGATACTCACCATTGATTAAGGCTGAGACATTGTTTATGGCGAAAGCGCCACCTGCGAAAGTAACTGCAGCCATCAAAATTCCTCCGGCTACCACTAACGCTACTTTAGTTTTCCTCATAATTAAAATAATAAAAAATAAATTATTATTAGTATATGGTTGGAATATGAAGAATTTATGAAGGCTTTAAAAGCTTTGCTATGCGGTAGATTTCGACCCACTTGGTGAAATCTAATTGAGATGGAGGTATGGTTAAATCTAATTTTAAGTCTTTTTTAATCCTTTTGATCTGATTAAATGTGAATTCTGTTTCAAGAGCGTTTTTTAGTATGTGCTTCTTTTTATCGAAAACCCGAGTAATAAAAGCTACAAAGGAGGTTTCGTCTTCAAAACTCGCAAATGACTTGTTACTTTCGGGAATTTTTAAAAAACGCACAAGAATAATGTCTGCGTCAGGGATTGGTTGAAAATCAAATTTTGAAAACTGATGTACGATTTCGCCTTTAAAACCACATTTTAACTTCATACTTAAAACACTTTCCTTTGAATATGGAAGGCCTAAAAACCTATAGCCCGCGCCTTTTTCAAAAAATATATATGCATCTAATGGTGGATTTTCATCCAAAAACAATTTATTAACAATATCTGCGCTTAGACTAAAGGGGATATTTGAAAAAACCTTGTATTCAGTTGTTGGCAAAGCAGACTTTAAGAAGTCGCCCTCTATTATTTTTACGTTGTTAAAATCAATCAAATTCCTATTGAGTTCATTCGCAAGGCTGGAATCGTATTCGTAGGCAATTACCTTCTTTGAAACTTTGGATAGAGGAATTGTGAGAGCGCCTTTTCCGGCTCCGATGTCTAATACAATGTCGTCAGGTTTAATTGAGGTTTTTTCTGAAAGTATTTTCCTAATTAAATCTTTTGATTTTATAAAATTTTGCGAAATCGATAAGTCGTTTATCATATTGCGAATAACAGCGCTAAAAACGGATACACAGGTAGAATATACCACGCAAGCTTTGTTCCGACCAGAGTAAAAAGTAATAAAGTTAAAATTAAAAATATCAAAGAATATTGAAATGTTTTGTCTTTAAACTTAGATCTAACCTTTTTAGCAAGGATAAGTAAAAAAGGGATGCCTAATAAGTTCATTCTAGGATCAAGAAATATTCCAAAATAGAATAGTAAAGGCTCTGAATGGCCCTCTAGAGTGTTAATAGCCCTATTCAAAATATGATATTCAAAAAAATTATCAATAAATATGCCACCGAATTTTAGGGACATCACTAGAATCCAAGCCATTATCGGGATCATAAATACTACCAAACCTTTAAGACTAACCCCGAGTAATTTGTTTTTATATAGATAAAACGAGTTTATGAGTAATGGCAAAAGCACAAATGGGCCTTTTGTTAAAAATCCTAAGCTCAAAAAAAAGTAACTTAGGTAAATCTTGGACTTGGTTAATTTTTCTGAAATAAAAAGCATATAAAAGGATAAGACTATAAAGAACATTTGAAGAGCATCAAGATCAAACGAACTTAATGTATGCGAAGAAAAAAATCCCGCTTGATTAACAAAGTACAGCTGTGGAATTAAAAGAAATGCATATATAAACACAGTCGCTTTTTGAAATCCGTATCTTTTGTTGACCAATTTAAAAAGCAAAATGGCTATACCAAAAGCAGAAAAGGCGCTCACAAATCTTCCGCTGAGTTCAATCCCAGTAATCGGGGAAATTAAAATTGATAAATAGTAAAAGATTGGTGGTTTTTCAAAAAAGTATTCGTCACCAAGTTTTAAAAAAATCGATTGGGATTGAATTGTATCTTTTACGACTGCGATGTTTGTTTGTTCGTCCCACCTTTCAAAATCAGTGCGGAAAACCCCTTGCAGTAAAAGGATTGTTAAAAGTAGGAACCCGAAAAATGCAAAGATCTTTTTAAAATTCATTAATAAACGACAATACCAGTATTATTGAAATAACCCCATAACGAAAGGAATTCATTTTTGGTTTTTGTCCAAACTCCCCGATTGGAATCGTTTAAGATTACGTGAGTAGGATTATCAACTGAGCCCCTATATCCAACCACGACATACGAATGCATACCTGTAATTGCGCGGATATCCTTGCCACCGGGGGTCGTCCAATGGTATTCATTGCCGGCATACGAATAACCATTGTGTGCCCAAATAACAACAGGATTTCCGTTTCGAACTTCTGTTAGTAAACCTGTTAAATTCCAGCCTGTTTTGATCGAATTGGATCGATATTTGCTGATCAAGTTTGATATTGGTCCCCAATAAACACCATAGCCTTTGGTTTTTCCATAAATATCACCTGTGTATCCCGTGTAGGGATCACCAAAAGTATTATTTACCTCATCGTAGGGCGTATAATCCCTTGCGATTTGAGAATGTAACGTTAAAACATCTTTGTAGATCCCTCTATATGCCAAAGCCATTCTTGTTGCCTCGAGATTACAGGAGTACCTTAGTTTTTGGTAATATACCGGAACATTTAGCTTAAAAAGTTCATCTTGTGTTTTGAATGAAAAGCTAAAGTCCTGAACACTATCAATACCATAAATACTTTTTACCCCGCTAGCAAAAGTAATTCGGTAATCTGTCGAATAGTTTAGATTTGAATTGGGATTAAAAATTAAAGTGTTGCCATTCCAAGAAAAGGACCCATCCACTTTTGGATTAATACTAAATTTACTTTCAGCAGAAGCGTGGTCAACTTCTTGATCAAAGTGCATATTTAAGTTCGCGCCAATACCAACTCCAGAGGCATATCCTGCAGGTTCTGTGGAAACTAATTTTACTTTCCCTATAGTTGTAAATTTTGAAATGAAATCTTTTTCGATAACACCTCCAACCTGACTTTTTAATCCACTTTTGATAGTTAGTTGATAATCAGTTTCTTTCGAGAATGGATCGTGAGTAAACTCAAAGGATTTCGAATCCTTCCAGGATGGAGTTCCTGACACTCCAGGTTCCAATTGAATAATGTTATCTAAAGAATCTTGCACCATTTCGTTGTCAAAGACCACACTGACAGGTGCGTTTGGAATGACACTATTCCCTTTGGGTTCTACCGAACTTAATAATGGTTCGCGGACAGTCTCAAATGTCCCTTCGGAAAGTGTAATTGGAAGACCCAACACCTCGGCCACTTCCCCGGTACTAATATCAAATCTTGCTGAAGAACCAACTAATGAATATGTATATTTTGTTGACTGGCTCAATCTACTCGTTATATTCACATCAACCATTTCGCTACTTACCGCAATCTGACTTTCTGCCGGAGGGTCAATTTTAAACTCCCACTTGTAATAAAGGCCAGCGGGAACATCCATTTTAAAAGACAGGCTGACATTGTCAGTTAGCATATCGACTGTCCCGGAAACTGGAGAAACTTCTGCTTTTGTAATTTCGCTTGGAGTAAAAGCATCTATTCCAAATTCCCAAGGTTCTTTATCAGCGTAGATATTGGCAATTCCTGCATAATATAAAAATATCTTCTGATTTAAAGGGAGTGTTAGCTTTGGGTAAAATACCAATTTCCTTTTAATAAACGGAAAGTTCTTATCAACAGGCTCAATTTCCCACTTCCCTGCCACTTCCGGATAAATCTGAGGTTTTAAAGTAGTTTCATCAAGCGGGCGGTTGAAAACAACAAAAATATTCTCTCGATTATTAGTTAATATTTGATCGGCTTTTGGATTTTGTTCAACAATATGAGGATCACCAAGTAAATCATATCCCAAATACAATAAAAAAATTATCAAAGCAAAATCAACAACAACAAATGAATACCTTGTAAACAAATATACAAACTTCTTAAATCCTTGTAATGAATCCGTTTTAACAGGACCTTTTTGTCTGTTCTTAAGAATTAGGGCAATGTTAAATATGAGCATTACAAAAAGACCCACGGCCCCTAAAACTAATGCACTTTCATAACTCAAACCTCTATCAATCATCTTTAAAAGATTTTATTAAACATAATGTTATTGGCTTCTTAGGCCATAGATCCTATCCAACGTTGTGAAAATCACAGGCCCCTTATCTGATTTCGCAGAGTACTGGCTTACATAATCCATCAATTTATTCATTGTTGCGTTGTCATAGGTCGTAAACCAGTGAGGATGGCTCATAAAATTGACCACATTCATATCTTCTAAAGGCATCATTTTATTCGCATAAATTTCATCAAACTTCCCAATCATCACGTCGGCCGGATTATTGGTGCTGTCGCGCCCGTTGTTTGGGACTTCAATCAGGCCGAAATTGTTTATACTATCAGCTTTGTTTTGATCACTATTCGAAATCATATAAGGGGCCTGGTCAGGAGCCAAATCCCAAAAGCCGACTGCATTTCCCCAATTGTATTTATCCCTACCCGAAGTATCGATTTTAAATCCATAATCAGGTAAAACCTTCAGATTCTTCAAATCGATAAACCAACCGCCCGCCCTATATGACACTGGCTTGGGGAAGTTATATTCTTCAAAATATTTCAAAGAACAATCGACCAAATCGCCAAATTCTTCGGGGGTATATGCGCTTGTTAAAACATCGTGGCAATTATATCGAGAGTCCCATTTCGGCGCAGTTTTATATTTTAGCCCGCAAGCCGTAAACAAATCGCAGTGCATATGAAGGTGCATTCCAATTTCATCACCCAAGGCAGATCTTTCAAAAACATATTTTTTCAGGGCATCTTTTCGACTCTGACTAACATCGCTAGCAACAAAAACACGAGGTGTAACGAGTTGCACCATTGGCAAACCATATTTAGATGAGATCTTTGACATTGCATTCATATTTGAATCGCTAATGTCGTAGCCCTCCCAGTCGATTGTCCAGACAACATATAAAGGATTAGAAATCATAAATTCAACGGGTTCGCTTTTTTTGTTTGCCCCGGTAATATAGACTTCGGCTCTATGTGTACCGATAGCATATTCTAAAGGGTTGATTTTGAAGTTGTAGTTTTCGGAAGGATTTCTTTCAATCCGCTCCACCATCTTGCCATCAATAAAAACATCAATGCCTTTGTAATCATATCCCTTATTATTTACCTTAATATCAACAATTCCATTTTTATATTCATCAAACGATGGATCGTCGCTTTCAATCTTGAAAACGGTTTTTCTATTTACAAAAGTTTCAATAGAAAAGTTCGCATCGACTCTTTCTATATAACTTCTATCAACCACATTAAATGACAATACTGTAGCCAATTCCGGATTGTAGTCAGAAACAAATCTGATAACAAAAATCCCGGCCAACCAAACTGCAACTAAAATATAGAAAGCCCTAAAATACACGGAATCAAAGGTTTTTAACGAGAACTTTTTTCGTAAAGGCCCTAAAAACTTATGCGAATTTGTAATATAAACAATAATAACGCTTAAAGCGACCACAATTAGGTAGTAAAGCAACATATCCAAAACACTTGCACACTTTACATTTAATGCATACTGACCAATATATAGAACAACTAGATGAACAATATAGAAATCAAAAAGATTTTGCCCAATAAAGGTAGCTATTTTAGATTCTTTCTCACTATTGGTAAATTTTTCGAGTAAGAACAATAAAACAGTTGTATAACTAAGCCCAACAAGTAAGAACAGAATACTTGGAGGCCATCTGACAATATCAAACCCAAGGATTGCAAAGGTTAACGTAACAAAGGAAATAAACACCATTAAGCCATTCTTCAAACGAGTTTCCTTTACATAATCTTTATAGGCAATTAATTTGCCCCAATAGGCTCCAATAATAAACACAGGGAAATATTGAAGGATTGGGAACCTATACCAGTCTGAATTTCCAACAAATATTGATTTTAAAGATAAAAACTCGTTAGGCACTTCAACCCAATACAAAGCCATACCCAAGGCATAAACCAAAGCACCACAAAGTATGCTAAAAATTAAACTGTTAGAAATTCTTTTAACTAGTGGCCTTAACGCATAAATTAATAGATAGAAAAATATAAATGGCAGGATAAATTCAACATAGTTTGGTATATCGACAAATAGGATCAGTCTTACGATCCTACTTAGAATATCTGCATTAGGATCAAGTAATTGAGGTAAATAGCCAATTAAAACTATCA
The DNA here is from genome assembly GCA_964562165.1 of uncultured Candidatus Saccharibacteria bacterium. Lineage (GTDB taxonomy): Bacteria > Patescibacteriota > Dojkabacteria > B142 > OLB20 > JAKQLP01. Next base: position 4,475 of record CAZLRZ010000018.1, on the reverse strand, counting down.
AATAATATGACAAAAGAAGCTTAAAGGCCTTATGAGGGATTTTCGCTTTCTTCTCTGCAAATTCTTCATTTGAAATATCAGGCCTTAAATATGATAAAAACATACCTGTTCCAGACAAAAACAGGAACACCGTAAACGTGGTTAGATTAATAAAGTTTATGATCGTTGCCAAACTAGTATCCGCACCAAGGCCTGCAAAATACGCAGTATGGCCTAATATCATGAGTAGGCAGGTAATGCTCTTTAATATATCTATACTGCTAATTCGTGATTTAGTATTTATGGCATTTTATTTAACGTTTATAAATTCTACCAAGATTTTCACTTCACTACTACAATACAAATTTAGCGAATCTGACTTTATCTGATATAATCTGACATCGCTTTCTAGACATTGCAAATGAAACATACTTGGTATGAAGACATTGTCAGTACTGTAGAAAAGTGTATCTCAATAAAAACCCCCTTCGAGATTGTGCACTTTCCCTCTACTGGAGTGACTTCAGCAATAAACAAACTTTCGCAAAAATATAAGGAATCCAACGAAAACATTCTATTAATTCCCATCGATTTTGAAGCCCTACTAATAAATAAAGACCAAGGACAAACTCAAAACGAACTTTTTCGAGTCATAAAAACCCAAATCGAACAACAGCTAGGAATATCCTTTGAAACCACAACCGAATTAGCAGCAATCCTTAAAACCTATGTCCAATTAAAGAAGAAGGTCTTTTTTATTCTTGAAACAACGAGTAACCTTGAAATCCAAAATATGCCCGGCTTTAACGACTTTTTGGTTTATCTGGATATCCTAAAGGATTTCACCGAAGGAGCGATCAATATTATCATCACATCAAACTACCCCCTTTACAAAAACCAATGCACAGCGCCAATCCCTTTAATCACTCAATATTTTAACTACCATAATCCGGGCAGACTTTTCCGAACCTTTAACGAAGATATTTTCCTAAAAAAAGTTAAGCCCGAAAAAATCCTAGAAATCATTGAAGCCACAAACGGACTTGCAGCTCTTGGCAAAGGAATCCGCAACGATCTTCTTTTACTCGACAAAAAAGCAAGCGATATCGACTTTAAAAATATTAACGAAAGTTTTTTCGATGAATTTGAGTCCCTAAAACAATACCTCGATAGAATCAAATCCAAACTAACTCCACAAATTTTAGTTCCATTAAAATCGGTAATTTTAGAAGAGGACATTTCCCAAGTTGACCCCGAAGTTTTGAACTATTTAAAAAAGACCGGTTTTATTAACGAAGAAAACAAAATCAAAGGCACAATCTTAAAGGAATATTTCAAATCATCAACCCCCGAAATCAGAGGCGTCGTAGCCAATATCCCTGAAGCAGAAGGCGAACCCGTCACTAACCAAGGATTTGATTCGGAAGAATTTTTCAAAACCCAGAACGATATTTGCATCAATAAAACATCAGGAGAGATATTTTTTAGAAACAAAATTTCAGAAAAGTTCCTAACAAAAACAGAGCTCTTAATTATAAAGGAGCTTCATAGTCATCGAAACGCCCCCGTTTCAAAAGAGAAAATTGCCCAAATAGTCTGGGGGGAGGATTATCCAAAACGATACTCTGAATGGGCAATTGACAAATTGATCTCAAGACTACGAGACAAACTTGAAGACAAAAAGCCCAATCGCATTATCCTAACCTCACGGAATAAGGGATACATCTTAGCTTAACAATATATGCAGTCCGTTTTTAGTCCAATCGAATCGATTGGATTGCACCTTGCAAAACCCGAACGCCCCAACTTTCCATTCAACTTGCTCACTCAGGCCGGCCAGATTTTAAGACGGACTTTTTTCCCACCAAAAGGACCTCTGCTTGTGCAAGATGGGAAGGTACTAATACCAAGTCCATATAATGATATTCATAAAGATCCGAGCCTTGTTTTCCCTAAGCAACAAGCCGAAGTTCTTGCTATCAATAATGAATCTCATGAAGAATTGGAAACTAGACAATATATATATTCAAAATTTTTGGATGTTTGTAAAAATTTTTACGACGCCGATGCGGGTATATCAAACCCCGCCCTTCCTATAAGAGCCATTAAAAGACCAGATAAAACATATAGATTTCAAACTCCAAAGGATGTTTTTTTACCTTCTTTAAAAACTAACCAACCCGACTTCGATAGTTCAATAGGCATTATTCTTAATTCTGATGAGGAAACATTCACAACAGCATTATTAATTTTAGAACTTTCTAACCCCGGATTTTGCTCTTCTAAAAGCGACCCAGGTGGAATATACCCCGAAATAGTAACACAAGCAAATGGATCTCACGACATCACAACCAAGGTCATATCTGACCAAAGCCCCGAGGCAATTAAAACATATATACAAAAATTACGTGAAGCCATAGCAGTTAGACTAGCCGACCGAAGCATCTATGAAGGTATGTTAACACCACAACAAGATTGCCTACACCAATACCAGGAATCCCTTACAAAGCTCAATCAACCAACAAACAAATCTTTAATAACGGGCCCAGAAGGCATAGGTAAGTCTACTATAGCGAAAACTCTTTCGGAATCACTCCACATTAACTCACTCACACTTAACAGTCCGAACAAAATTCTCAATACATTAAATTCACCTCCAGCACTAAATCCCAAGAACCAAATTATCGAAGCCCCCGCATTTTTAATTGATCCACCTCATCAAAACCACGAATACTCAAAACTTCATTCCCTTGTGGACAAAATCGGGAGAGCCATGGGCCTAAAGGATTGTAGCCAGTTACGAGCCCAGAAAGAAATCTTTCTAAGTAAAAACGGAATAAATTCCTCATTAACTTATTCTTTAGCTGCTTTAAAAAGAATACGTACACTTATTTTTCCCATTGACTTAAATACGGATGTACTTCTAACAGGTGATTATAAAAGAGAAGACCCAACTCCTTTTAATACCCTCCACCCCCTAATAGCCTCTCTTCCAGACGACATACTTAATACTTTGATGCTAGCAGTTGTTTTTGGTGTGCCAAATGTATTACTTATTTCTCCTTTTGAACCTGCAAATTTGTCTCCTCGAAAAAAGCTAATTTTTGAAAGATTGTATTCCAAACAAACCTCCATGATTAAAAACCAAGGTGGGGATCAAGATTTTAGTGATCTAATGGCATTTCTAAGTCCAAACTACATAAACATTATTAATAATATTGAAAATCAATTCCCCATGCCATCAAGAGCTAAAACCCTATTCCTCAATCTAATAAAGCAATTAGGGGCTTTTGAGGCAATTAATTCTCCTATAGAAGAAATTTAGAAAATTTACAGTAAAAACAAGCTAAAAGCCTACTTTTATTCAATTCTCAATAAGTTTTTGTCAGGAAAGCTCCTTTTTGACTTGGTTAAGTCATTTTTGGGTCAGGTTCGCCTTCTTAGTGGTCAAGCGTCTTTTAAGGCTCAATCTTAATATTGGCCTTAATTATTATTCTTATTATGCAAAACCACGAAAAAATTCTAATTAAATTAGAAAAAGACTTAGTAAGTTTAAAACTTAAAAAAGAAAGTCTTTTAAAATATTTAGACTGTCAAAGCGAAGACCTTGGTAGCTATTTAGATGAAGATCTTTTTGATACAAATGTTTTAGAACTGCAAGCGGTTTTGGGTCAAATAAGTGATTGTGAAAAAACTATTAGTGGAATCAAAAACGTTTCGATTGTTGATAATAAAAATATCCGGGTAGGTAATTGCATCAGCCTTAAACATAATAAAAAGATAAAGCATTATTGCATTACAAAAGACTATGAATATTTAAACCCCCAGGTCGGATACATCAATTGCGAATCGCCTCTTGGAAAGAAGCTTCTTAATAGCAAGATCGGACAAAAAATTGACTATTCATTGAATGGTTCTAGCACAAAATATCAAATCTTAAACTAAAAAAAATCCCGGGAGTTTAAACCCGGGATTTAACTTCTGTTTTGTATATAATTATTTCTTCTTCTTTTTGGAGGTCTTTTTTGAAACCTTTTTAGAAGTTGTTTTGCCTGAAAGTTTTTCTCTTAATTCTGGCCCTAGAAATGGATAACCAAAGATTGGAGCAATTATGCAGAAATCCATAATTCCTGATAACAAAAATGCTGCGCCACCAAAGGCTAAAGCCAAACCATAATCAGTTGGATACATTACACCTAAAATCAGGAAATATAAACCTACTAATGATTTTACAAATCTTGCTGTATTACTCGAAACTATTTTTAAAAATGATTTCATTTGGGCAATTAAATATAAAAAATTAATACTAAATATTAATCATAATTACTTAAGAGTGCAACTTCTAAAAAATGAATTGACTTCATTCTCAAATAAATTTAAGCTATTAAGTATAGCTTCTATCTACGAATATGGAATTTTTTAAATTGTCTAAATTTACAGCTTTGGCTGTGTTTCAAATCCTTTTTTTTGCAATCTTTTCGGCCTTTGTACTACCA